>NZ_JBXEJO010000114.1:0-20224 GCF_056837965.1 Bradyrhizobium ferriligni | reverse complement strand
ACAGAGCTCTCCCTGATCTGGCGCTTGATCACCTTGCCATTGGCGTTGCGCGGCAGCGGCTCTGATGTCAGCGCCATGGTCTCCGGCACCTTGTAGTCGGAGAGCCGCTCGGCGCACCAGGCGCGCAGGCTCTCCGCATTCACGTCCGTGCGGGTCACGATCACGGCGTGCACGCGCTCGCCGAGCACCGGGCACGGTTTGGCGATGATCGCGCTCTCGACCACCGCGGGATGGCCGGCCAGGACGGACTCGACCTCGGCGGAATAAATCTTCAGGCCGCCGCGGTTGATCATGTCCTTCTGGCGGTCGAGCACGCGGACGAAGTTCTTCGTATCGATCGAACCGAGATCGCCGGAGTGCCAGAAGCCGGCGGTGAAACTCTCCGCGGTTGCCTTCGGATTGTTCCAGTAGCCCTTGATGACCGAGGCGCTGCGGATCCAGAGCTCGCCGATCTCGCCGCGCGGCAGTTCGCGGCCGTCGGCGCCCATCACGATGATCTCGGCGCCGGGACACGGCAGGCCGACGCTGTCGATATGGGCGGCGGTCAGCTCGCCCGGCATCAAGGTCGAGGGCGACGTGGTCTCGGTCGCGCCGTAGCAATTCGCAAGCTTCAGTCCGGGAATCTTGGCGTCGAGTTTTTCGATGGTCGCGACCGGCATCGGCGCGCCGCCGAAGCCGCCGATCCGCCAGCTCGACAGATCGTAGCTGTCGAAATCCGGCTGCATCAGGCAGAGATTGTACATCGCCGGCACCATCACCGTGTAGGTGACGCGCTCGCGCGCCGCGACCTTCAGATATTCCGAGGCCTTGAACTCCGGCATGATGATCAGCGCGCCGGCGCAGCGTGCCATCGTGGTGATGTTGGCGACCGCGCCGGTGACATGCGCGAGCGGCACCGCGGCGATCGAGCGATCGGCCCTGGTCAGCTTCAGGCACGAGGCGAACACCATCGAGGAGTGGATGATGTTGCAATGGGCGAGCATGGCGCCCTTCGGCCGGCCCGTGGTGCCCGAGGTGTAGAGGATCATCGCGGTGTCCTCTTCCCTCACCTCCGCCGGTGCCTGGGCCTGCGCGTTATCGGCGAGGCCAGCGAATTGCGATGCGCCGTCGTCGCTGACGGAGATGCGATGCTTGAGGCCGGGAATGTCGGCCGCATCAGGGATGCGGTCGGCAAGCGTGGCCTCATGGACCAGAAGCGTCGCGCCGCAATCGTTCAGCACGTAGGCGATCTCGGGCTTCTGCTGGCGCGTCGAGAGCAGGACCGTGGCCAGCCCGGCATGCGCGGCGGCGAACATCGTCAGCACGAATTCGATGCGGTTACCGAGCAGGATCGCGACGCGGTCGCCGGGCGCAAGGCCGAGTTTGGAAAAGCCCGCCGCGACCTTGGCCGATTTCGCCGCGACCTCGCGCCAGCTCAGACGCGTCGCGCCGCAGACCAGCGCCTCGCCGTCCCCATTCTGCGCAACGGCGTCCGCGATCATCGCCCACAGGCTCCCGGGCCGCTCCGGGAAAGCCGGCACGACGCGGTCACCGAAGCGCGGCTCGAGCCGCATCGGCGGAATTGCGTGCTGCGACCAGTCCATGTCTGCCCCGTCAGCTCTTCTTCATGCCGTAGACGTGCTCCGGCCCAGGGAATGCGCGGCTCTTCACGTCGCGCGCATAGCCCGCGATCGCCTCCTCGATCATCGGCCCGAGATTGCCGTAGCGGCGCACGAATTTCGGCGCCCGCGGCGACAAGCCGAGCATGTCCTCCAGCACCAGCACCTGGCCGTCGCAGGCCGCGCTGGCGCCGATGCCGATGGTGGGCACGGCGATCGACTGCGTGATCTTGCGCGCCAGCGGCTCGGCGACCGCCTCGACCACGATCGAGAACGCGCCCGCCTCCGCGATCGCCCTGGCGTCGTTCTCGATCGGCGCCCAGTTCTCCTCCTCGCGGCCCTGCGCGCGGAACGAGCCGAGCGTGTTGATCGACTGAGGCGTCAGACCGATATGGCCCATCACCGGAATGCCGCGGTCGGACAGGAACGCCACCGTCTCCGCCATCCGCGCGCCGCCCTCGAGCTTGACCGCGCCGCACAGCGTTTCCTTCATGATCCGCACCGCGGATTGAAACGCCTGCTCCTTCGAACCCTCATAGGAGCCGAATGGCATATCCACCACGACGAGCGCGGCTTGCGAGCCGCGCATCACCGCGCGGCCCTGCAGGATCATCATGTCGAGAGTCACCGGCACGGTGGTCTCGAAGCCGTGCATGACGTTGCCGAGGGAATCGCCGACCAGGATGGCGTCGCAATGACGGTCGACCAGCGCCGCGGTGTGCGCATGATAGGACGTCAGCATCACGATCGGCTCGCCGTTCTTGCGGGCGCGCAGATCGGGCGCGGTCTTGCGCTTGATGGCGGATTGAACAGACATAGTCAGGCTCCCATGACAGGCACGCCGATCACGACCGGGTGGAACGCAAACGCCAGCGCCAGATAGACGATGACACCGACCGCGATCGCGATCAGGTCGTTGGTTGGGCCGCCCACCGGAATCGGCGGCGCGCCGGCATCCGTGCGGCGCTTCAGCGAGATGCGGTCATAGACCGCCCAGCCGAGAAACGAGCCGAACAGGATGATCGAGCCGAGGTCGCCATTGGCGACCAGATGCGCGAACGCCCACAGCTTCACGCCGGCGAGCATCGGATGCTTCAGCGTGGTGTAGATGCGGCCGCGGACATAGGAGGCGACGACGAGGATGACGGCGGGCAGCATCAGCGCCACGGCGATATGCTTGAACGCGGTCGGCGGCGTCCAGACGTCGATCCATCCGGTCGCGCGATAATGCGCAAAGCCCCAGATGATCAGCACGAGCCCGGCCGCGGAGGCGAGCGAATAGGCGATCTTGTAGACGCCCTCGCCCGTCGCCTTGATCAGGCCGGCGCGCATCTCGCGCAGGCTGGACAGCACATGGACGCCGAGGAACAGCACGAGACCCAGGATCATGACGAGCAGTCCCACGATGTTCCTCCCCTGATCGATCAATGCCTTCGCGTATCACCTTCGCCGGGCGGGTGGCAATGCGTCAGCTTCACGGCTTGCCGGCCGATTTAGCCAGCTCGCGGTTGTCGACGTAGCGGATCATGATCGGCCGGCCGGCCAGCGCCCCGCCCAATCCGCCGGTGAATTTCAGCGGCAGGCAGGCATCCAGCGAGGCATTGATCGCGTTGAGGTAGGTGGTGCGGGTGTCGGCCGGGATGCCCCGCGTCGAAAATGTCAGGCGCGGCGTGCCGATCATCTCGCCGGTCCGCTTGAAGCTGAAGCGCACCGACATCTGCATGCCCTCGCGCGCGTCGTCCGGCGGCGGCGGCGCCCAGCAGGCGCGCATCGCGGCGAAGAGATCGCCGATGGTATCGAGATCATGATCCGGCTTGCGGTACTTCGCGGCCTGGTCCTGCGGCGGCACCGTGAGGATCGTGAGCTGGAGATTTTCGCCGTACGGATAATCGATCTCGGGCAGGCACGGCCCGTGGTTGAACACGCTGCAATAGGATGGGATGCAGGGTCCACTGTCGAGCACGCTGCAGGGTGTGTGTGCGAACGGCACCGGGTTGGTCTGATGCCGCTGCCGCGCAGAGGCCAAGCCCGCGAGGGCGAACGCCAGCACGGCAAAGGCGAGGCAGATGGCGACGCGTCGGAGCATGCAGATGGACCCGGATTGCGCTTCCGGGGAAAATGGTGCCGCGCCCGGAGCGCATCAAGCGGGGCCGTGTTCAATTCCTTGCGCTCGCGCCAACCTCTGCTGTGATCGCCCGGCTTGCCGCCTCCGCAAGATGCTACGGCGCGCCTATCACCTGAGCCGGGTCGAAGCCTTGGCGTAGACGGGACCGGGCGATCCAGTATTCCAGAGGCAGCAGTGATCGATTGATGGGCCGCGGCGTAGTGGGTCCCCCGGTCAAGCCGGGGGACGACACCGCGTATGCGGCCTTACGCCTTCTCCTTCACGTCCACGCGCTTTTCTCGCCACAACCCCGCTGTCATCGCCCGGTTCGACCGGGCGATCCAGTATTCCAGAGGCAGTTGTGATTGACCGATAGGCCCCGGCGTACTGGGTCCCCCGGTCAAGCCGGGGGACGACACCGGAGCAAGCGGCCTTACGCCTTCTTCTTCACGTCCTTGACGTTGGAGAAGGTGATGCCCTCGGCGCGCTCGCGGGTGTAGCCGAGATAGAACTCGTTCTTGGCCATGAACACGGGATCGCCGTCGACGTCGTCGGCGATGCCGGAATTGTTGGCCGAGATGAAAGTGTCGAGCTTCTTGCGGTCGTCGGATGAGATCCAGCGCGCCAGCGAGAATTCAGAGATCTCGAACTCGACCGGCAGCGAATATTCCGCATCGAGCCGCGCCTTCAGCACGTCGAGCTGCAGCGGGCCGACCACCCCGACCAGCGCCGGCGCGCCGTCGCGCGGGCGGAACACCTGCACGACGCCCTCCTCCGACATCTGCTGCAAGGCTTCCTTCAGCTTCTTCGCCTTCATCGCGTCGGTGAGCCGAACGCGGCGGACGATTTCCGGCGCGAAGCTCGGCACGCCGACGAAGGTCAGATCCTCGCCCTCGGTCAGGGTATCGCCGATCCGCAGCGTGCCGTGGTTCGGAATGCCGACGACGTCGCCGGCAAAGGCCTCGTCGGCGACCGAGCGGTCCTGCGCGAAGAAGAACTGCGGGCTCGACAGGCTCATGTTCTTGCCGGTGCGCACCAGCTTGGCCTTCATGCCGCGGCTGAGCTTGCCCGAGCACAGCCGGGCGAAGGCGATGCGGTCGCGGTGGTTCGGATCCATGTTGGCCTGGATCTTGAACACGAACGCGCTCATGCGCGGCTCGGCGGCCTCGACCTTGCGCAAATCCGAGTCCTGCGCGCGCGGCGCCGGCGCGAACTTGCCGAGGCCTTCCAGCAAATCGCCGACGCCGAAATTGCGCAGCGCGCTGCCGAAATAGACCGGCGTCAGATGGCCTTCGCGGAACGCCGCGAGCTCGAACGGCTTGCAGGCCTCCGACGCCAGCGCGAGCTCGTCCTTGACCTCGGCGACGTCGAGATTGGGGTTGCGCTTGCCGAGATCGGCGATGTCGATCTGCTCGGTGGCGCCGGTCTTGGCGCCGCCGCCCTCGAGCAGCCGCACGCCACCATTGACGACGTCATAGGTGCCGAGGAAGTCGCGGCCACGGCCGACCGGCCAGGTCATCGGCGTGGTGTCGAGCGCCAGCGTCTTTTCGATCTCGTCCAGGAGCTCGAACGTGTCGCGGCTCTCGCGGTCCATCTTGTTGATGAAGGTGATGATCGGGATGTCGCGCAGCCGGCATACCTCGAACAGTTTTCGCGTGCGCGCCTCGATGCCCTTCGCGGCGTCGATCACCATGACCGCGGAATCGACCGCGGTGAGCGTGCGATAGGTATCTTCCGAGAAGTCCTCGTGGCCCGGCGTGTCCAAGAGGTTGAACACAAGGTCGTTGAACTCGAAGGTCATCACCGAGGTGACGACCGAGATGCCGCGCTCGCGCTCGATCTTCATCCAGTCCGAGCGCGTGTTGCGCCGCTCGCCCTTGGCTTTGACCTGGCCCGCGAGATTGATGGCGCCGCCGAACAGCAGCAGCTTTTCCGTCAGCGTGGTCTTGCCGGCGTCCGGGTGCGAGATGATCGCAAAGGTCCGCCGTCGCGCCACTTCCTCTGAAAGCGGCGAGCGGGACGGCGATTCGGCTGAAACTGAAATGTCGGACATGGCGGGGCATTTGGCAGGGAAAACGGGCGCAATCAAGGGCGTTTTGTCGCAATGCGGAACGGCCGCACCTTCCCCATATAGGCACCGGAAGGACGACCTTCTCCTCACCATACCATTCGCGGGGACGACCCTGCCTTATCTGGAGGGTTCGTGATGGCTTGGACCATTCTGTTCACCGCTGGCCTGCTCGAGATCGGCTGGGCGATCGGGCTGAAATATACCGAAGGTTTCTCGCGGCTGGTGCCGTCGGTGCTGACGCTGGCGGCGATGGCCGGCAGCGTGATCCTGCTCGGCCTCGCGCTCAAGACGCTGCCGATTGGAACCGCCTATGCGGTCTGGACCGGGATCGGCGCGGTCGGCACCGCTGCGCTCGGCATCATCCTGCTCGGCGAACCCGCGACCGCGATGCGGCTGGCCAGCATCGGGCTGATCGTTGCCGGCATCGTCGGGCTGAAGCTGGTCGGCTGATGACTTCCTTGGGACGCGTTTTGTTAACGCGAACCGGCTTCCACTTCGCTCGAAAACGCTACTTCAAAATCTGCACCGCCCAATAGCTCGCGGCTGCGACCGCGGCCGACGCCGGGATCGTGATCACCCAGGCGTAGACGATCGAGCTCGCCACATTCCAGCGCACGGCAGAGAGCCGCCGTGCCGCGCCGACGCCGACGATGGCGCCGGTGATGGTGTGCGTGGTCGATACGGGAACCCCGAGATAGGTCGCCATGAACAGCGTCGCGGCGCCGCCGGTTTCGGCGCAAAAGCCCTGCATCGGCGTCAGCTTGGTGATCCGCAGCCCCATGGTGCGGACGATCCGCCAGCCGCCCATCAGCGTGCCCAGCGCCATCGCGCTCTGGCAGGCCAGCACCACCCAGAACGGAATCTCGAAGGTGTCGCCGAGATGGCCCTGCGAATAGAGCAGCACGGCGATGATGCCCATGGTCTTCTGCGCGTCGTTGCCGCCATGGCCGAGCGAATAGAGCGACGCCGAGGCGAATTGCAGGATGCGGAAGGCGCGATCGACCGCGAACGGCGTCGAGCGCACCGAGAGCCAGGACACGACCGCGACCAGCACCAGCGCCAGCAGGAAGCCGACCAGCGGCGACAGCACGATCGCGAGCAAGGTCTTGGAGAGCCCGCTCCACACCGCCGCCGAAATGCCCGCCTTCGCCATGCCGGCGCCGACCAGGCCGCCGATCAGCGCGTGCGAGCTCGACGACGGAATGCCCAGCGCCCAGGTGATCACGTTCCAGACGATCGCGCCGACCAATGCTGCGAAGATCACGGTCGCATCCACCACCGACGGCTCGATGATCCCGGTGCCGATGGTGTTGGCAACGTGCAGGCCGAACACCAGGAACGCGACGAAGTTGAAGAACGCCGCCCAGAACACCGCATATTGCGGCCGCAGCACGCGAGTCGAGACGATGGTCGCGATCGAGTTCGCCGCATCGTGCAGGCCGTTCAGGAAGTCGAACAGCAGCGCGACCGCGATCAGGACGGTCAGAATTGGAAGACCCAGCGTGGCGTCCACGTGATGCCCCGCTCTACACTTGCTCGATCACGATCGAGTTGATCTCGTTGGCGACGTCGTCGAAGCGGTCGGCCACCTTCTCGAGATGGTCGTAGATCTCCGCGCCGACGATGTAGTCCATCGTGTTGGCGTCGCGGTGCTTCAGGAACAGCTCCTTGAGCCCGATATCCTGGAGATCGTCGACCCGGCCCTCGAGCTTGGTCAGTTCCTCGGTGATCTGGGTCAGCATCGAGACGTTGTGGCCGATCGACTGCAACAGGGGCAGCGCGCGGACCACCAGATTGGCGCATTCGACGATCAGGCCGCCCATCTCGCGCATCGGCGGCTCGAACTCGCGCACCTCGAACAGCATGACTGCCTTTGCGGTCGCTTGCATCTGGTCGACCGCGTCGTCCATCGAGGTGATCAGGTTCTTGATATCGCCGCGATCGAACGGGGTGATGAAGGTGCGGCGAACCGCGGTCAGGACCTCGCGGGTGACGCTATCGGCGTCGTTCTCGAACTGATTGACGCGCTGGCAAAAGACGGGTGTCTCCTCCCCGCCCTTCAGCATGCCCTGCAACGCCAATGCACACTGCACCGAAGTCTGGGCGTGGCGGGCGAACAGGTCGAAAAAGCGCTCTTCCTTCGGCAGGAAAGCGCGAAACCACCGCAGCATGTCTCAGTTCCATCATTCCGGGACAGCCCTTTTAGCGACTGTCACAGAACTGTCATAGAGCATCTGGCGGGGAAAGCACCGGGATCGACCGCCCAAACGGGCGGTCGTCCACCGCTATGTCGGCCGACAATCGCCGAGACCTGCCCTACAGCGACCGCCGCAACAAATGGGCCAGCTCACCGACCAGGCCGCGCCGGAACAGCAGCACGCAGGCCACGAAGATCACGCCCTGGATCACCGTCACCCACTGGCCGAAACCGGCGAGATATTGCTGCATGGCGATGATCACGAAGGCGCCGACCACCGGGCCGAAGATGGTGCCGAGACCGCCGACCAGCGTCATCAGCACGATTTCACCGGACATCGACCAGTGCACGTCGGTGAGCGAGGCATTCTGCGCCACGAACACCTTCAGCGAGCCGGCAAAGCCCGCCAGCGTGCCCGACAGGATGTAGGCCAGCATCTTGTACTGGTCGGTCTTGTAGCCGAGCGAAATCGCGCGCGGCTCGTTCTCGCGGATCGACTTCAGCACCTCGCCGAACGGCGAGTTGATGGTGCGGTAGATCAGCAGGAAACCGGCGAGGAAGCCGACCAGAACGACGTAATAGAGCACCATCGGCTTCGACAGGTCGAAGATGCCGAGCAGGTGGCCCTGCGGGATGCCCTGGATGCCGTCCTCACCATGGGTGAACGGCGCCTGCAGGTAGATGAAGTAGAGCAGCTGCGACAGCGCCAGCGTGATCATCGAGAAATAGATGCCCTGGCGGCGGATCGAGATGAAGCCGGTGACGAGGCCGAGCAAGGCCGCGGCCGCGGTGCCGACCAGGATGCCGAGCTCCGGCGACAGCCCCCACACCTTCAGCGCATGCGCCGAGACGTAACCGGCGGTGCCGAGGAACATCGCGTGGCCGAACGACAGCAGGCCGCCATAGCCGATCAGGAGGTTGAAGGCGCAGGCGAGCAGCGCGAAGCACAGCGCCTGCATGACGAAGAACGGATAGATCCCCGTCCACGGCACGATCGCCAGCAGCAGCGCCATCGCGGCGAATACGATCATCTCGTCGCGCATCGCGCGCGGCGTGATCGGAAGTGTATCGTCGGTCAATGCTGACATATCAAGCCGCCCGTCCCGTCAGTCCCGTTGGCTTCACCAGCAACACCACCACCATCAGGACAAACACCACGGTGTTGGAGGCCTCGGGATAAAAATACTTGGTCAGTCCCTCGATCACGCCGAGCGCGAAGCCGGTGATGATCGAGCCCATGATCGAGCCCATGCCGCCGATCACGACCACCGCGAACACCACGATGATGAGATCGGCGCCCATTAGCGGGCGGACCTGGTTGATCGGCGCCGACAGCACGCCGGCGAGCGCGGCAAGACCGACACCGAGCCCGTAGGTCAGCGTGATCATGCGCGGCACGTTGATGCCGAACGCGCGCACCAGCGTCGGGTTCTCGGTTGCGGCGCGCAGGTAGGCGCCGAGCTGCGTCTTCTCGATCAGGAACCAGGTGGCAAGGCACACCACGAGCGAGAAGATGACGACCCAGCCGCGATAGATCGGCAGGAACATGAAGCCGAGATTGACGCCGCCCTTGAGCTGATCCGGGATCGAGTAAGGCAGGCCCGAGGAGCCGAAATAGTTCTGGAACACGCCCTGCACGATCAGCGCGATGCCGAAGGTCAGCAGCAGTCCGTAGAGATGGTCGAGGCCGGTCAGCCATTGCAGCATGGTCCGCTCGAGGATCATGCCGAAGATGCCGACCACGACGGGTGCGATGATCAGCGCCCACCAGTAATTGATGCCGCCCAGGTTGAGCAGGAAATACGCCACGAAGGCGCCCATCATGTAGAGCGCGCCATGCGCGAAATTGATGATGTTGAGCATGCCGAAGATGACGGCGAGCCCCAGACTGAGCAGCGCGTAGAACGAGCCGTTGATCAGTCCCACCAGAAGCTGTGCGTAGAGAGCCTGCATCGAATGAGCTTTCGCTAGATAGATGAAGCCCGCCGGCCACGCGCATGGCCGGCGGGCATGATCGTCACTTCTTCAGAAGCGCGCAGGTGCTCTTGTCGAGCGGCGTGAAGGCCTGGTTGCCCGGCACGGTGCCGACCAGCTTGTAGAAGTCCCACGGTCCCTTGGACTCCGAGGGCTTCTTCACCTCGAACAGATAGGCGTCGTGGGTGACGCGGCCGTTGGCCTCGACCTCGCCCTTGCCGAACAGCGGATCGTCGGTCGGGATCGTCTTCATCTTCGCGACCACCTTGGCGCCGTCATGCGGATTGCCGCCGAGCGCTTCCAGCGCCTTGAAGTAATGAATGAGGCCCGCATAGACGCCGGCCTGCACCATGGTCGGCGGCGCGCTGTTCTTCATCCGCTCCGAGAAGCGCTTGGAGAAGGCGCGGGTCTTGTCGTTGAGGTCCCAGTAGAACGTCTCGGTGAAGTTGAGGCCCTGCGCGGTCTCGAGTCCGATCGCCTTGACGTCGGTGAGGAACAGCAGCAGCGCCGCGAGCTTCTGGCCGCCCTTGACGATGCCGAACTCGGCCGCCTGCTTGATCGAGTTGGTGGTGTCGCCGCCGGCATTGGCGAGGCCGATGATCTTGGCCTTGGAGGCCTGCGCCTGCAGCAGGAAGGAGGAGAAGTCGGCGGTGTTGAGCGGATGCTTGACGCCGCCGACCACCTTGCCGCCATTGGCGGTGACGACGGCCGTGGTGTCGCGCTCGAGCGCCGCGCCGAACGCGTAGTCCGCGGTGAGGAAGAACCAGGTGTCCCCGCCCGCCTTCACCAGCGCCTGGCCGGTGGCGTGGGCGAGCATGTAGGTGTCGTAGGTCCAGTGCACGGTATTCGGCGAGCACTGCGCGTTGGTGAGATCCGAAGTGGCGGCGCCCGAATTGATGTAGACGCCGTTCTTTTCCTTCACGACGTTGTTGACCGCGAGCGCGACGCCGGAATTCGGCACGTCGGCGATGGTGTCGACCTTGTCGACGTCGAACCACTGGCGGGCGATGGTGGTGCCGATATCGGGCTTGTTCTGGTGGTCGCCGGAGATCACGTCGATGGTCCAGCCCTTGGCCTTGAGGCCGGAATCCTCGGCCGCCATCTGCGCCGCCAGCACCGAGCCGGGACCGGCGAGGTCGGCGTAGAGACCGGACTGATCGGACAACACGCCGATCTTGACCGTCTTGTCGAGCTTTTCCTGGGCGGAGGCGACGCTTGCAGCCGAGAGCACCATCGCGGTGCCGAGCAGGAGCGCTGAAATCTTGTTCTTCATGTCGTATTCCCTCGTCCTAAATTTTCTGGTTCTGGCGATATCAGACGCCGAGATAGGTATGGAGCTTGTCCATGTTGGCCGACAGCTCGGAATTGGCGAAGCCGTCGATCACCTTGCCGTGCTCGACAATGTAGTAGCGGTCCGCAACGGTCGAGGCGAAACGGAAATTCTGTTCGACCAACAGGATGGTGAATCCCTGCGACTTCAGGCGCGCAATGGTGTGCCCTATCTGCTGAATGATGACCGGCGCCAACCCTTCGGTCGGCTCGTCCAGCATCAGGAAGCGCGCGCCGGTCCGCAGGATGCGCGCAATCGCCAGCATCTGCTGCTCGCCGCCCGAGAGCTTGGTGCCCTGGCTGGTGAGGCGCTCCTTCAGGTTGGGAAACAGCGTGAAGATCTGGTCGAGCGGCAGGCCGCCCGGGCGCACCACCGGCGGCAGCAGCAGGTTCTCGCGCACGTCGAGGCTGGCGAAAATGCCGCGCTCCTCGGGACAGAATGCGATGCCGAGCCGCGCAATCCGGTCCGAGGTGGCGCGGATGATTTCCTGATTGTCGAAGCGGATCGAGCCGGAGCGCTTGCCGATGACGCCCATCACCGACTTCAACGTGGTGGTCTTGCCGGCACCGTTGCGGCCGAGCAGCGTCACCACCTCGCCGGCCTTCACGTTGAAATTGATGCCGTGAAGGATGTGGGATTCGCCGTACCAGGCCTGCAGATCCTTGACCGTCAGCACGTCGGCGCCGGCCGCAGCCACGGGCTTCTCCGCCAGTTTTGCCTCAGCCATGACCCGCTCCCAGATAGGCTTCCTTCACGCGCTCGTCCTTGGAGAGGTCGGCGTAGTTGCCCTCCGCCAGCACCTGCCCGCGCGTCAGCACGGTGATGATGTCGGAAAGGTTGGCCACCACCGAGAGGTTATGCTCGACCATCAGGATGGTGTATTTCGCGGAGATCCGCTTGATCAGCGCCGCGATCTTGTCGATGTCCTCGTGGCCCATGCCGGCCATCGGCTCGTCGAGCAGCATCATCTCGGGGTCGAGCGCGAGCGTCGTTGCAATTTCAAGTGCGCGCTTGCGGCCGTACGGCATCTCGACCGCCGGTGTGTTGGCGAATTCGCTCAAGCCGACGTCGTTCAGGAGCTCGTGGGCGCGCGGATTGAAGCGGTCGAGCACGCTTTTCGAACGCCAGAAATCGAACGACGAACCGTGTTGCCGCTGCAGCGCCACGCGAACGTTCTCGAGCGCCGTCAGATGCGGAAATACCGCTGAAATCTGAAACGAACGGACCAGCCCGAGGCGCGCAACGTCGGCCGGCGGCATCGCGGTGATGTCGTGGCCCTTGTAGCGAATCTGGCCTGCCGACGGCTTCAGGAATTTGGTCAGCAGATTGAAACAGGTCGTCTTGCCGGCGCCGTTCGGCCCGATCAACGCATGGATACTGCCCCGACGCACTTTCAACGCGACGTCGCGAACGGCGAAGAAACCCGCGAATTCCTTGGTCAATCCGCTGGTTTCGAGGATGAACTCATCGGCCAAATAGATTCCCCCATACGCCATCGCTGCGAAGCCCCTCGCCCGCGTGGCCAGCTTTTTTCGTGTCCGACAGGCGTCCGATCCGTCTTGGAAACCGTCCGGGGCCCGTCGCCTCCGGGCCGGAATATGCCGTCATCTGCGGCGGTTACGCAAGGTGGAAAGCTGTGCAGTGCGGCATCCGCGTGACCGGTTCCGGTTGATCCTTAGTCGAATGGCATTTCGGCGCGCTTTGCGCCTCGGGAAAGCGGTCGTTAACGGTGTTTTGCTCCGGACTCCGACTTTCATAGAATATTTCCGCGCCTCGGCGAAGCTCCGGCCATTGCATTATGAATGGCTTGAGCCTTGCATTTCGAGCGCGCCAGTTCTTCGGTCGTCAAATCGATCCCGCAACGTGATTTCGGCGCGTGGCTGCGACTTTATGCCCGCAGCCAAACCATCCCGCACATCGATGAACTTGTCCCTGGTCGCATCCCGTTCGGGGATGTGCCTGAATTCGGCTAGCCGATGCAATTCAGAAGTGCCGATCCATCGGTGGTCAAGTCGATCACGCAGCGTGTGCTGCTGAACGCCTGGCTGCGCGCGCTGCGCCTGCCGGACGCGCTTCCGCTGTTGTGCGACTTCCATACCGAGGGCAGCGCCGACGAACGCGCCGACATGATGAGCTTTGACGTGGTCGGCAGCGGCGAGGCCGCGCGTTTCCTGATCACGCAGGAAGGCGCGAGACTGACGACGGCCTATGGCAACGAGCATGTCGAAGCGCGGCTGCGCACCAACCGCTATCTTGACGATGCGATCGGCCCGGAGCGCTACGCGGGGGTGATCCTGTCCTATCGTGCCTGCGTGGCGCGCAAGCGCCCGACCTACACCGTTGCGACGGTCGCCGACGCCGACGGCAAGGAGGTCTCCTATGAACGACTGCTCTTGCCGTTCGGACGCGGCGATGCCGTCGAGCACATCATCGGCTCCTACAAGGCGATCAGCATCGAAGGCCGCTTTCGGCTGCACGATCTGATGGGCGTGAAGGCGAAGTCGGTCCCGGTCGTCACGGAGCGTGCCGTGATCGACCGGAGGTTCGTCCCGACGGATCGTCCCGTGAGCCATGATTCAGTCGAGTTGATCTAGACGCATCGCTTCACGCGAAGCGCTCACCCCATCGCTGCAAGCGCATCAACCCTTCTTGCGCGCCTTTGCCGGCACTTCGTTGGCGTAGATGTCCGGCTTGAAGCCGACCACGCGCTTGCCCCCGAGATCGAGCACCGGCCGCTTGATCATCGAGGGCTGCTCGGCCATCAGCGCCACCGCCTTGCGCTCGTTCAAGCCTTCCTTGTCGGCATCGGGCAGCTTCTTGAAGGTCGTGCCGGCGCGGTTGAGCAGCATTTCCCAGCCGACCTCGTCGCTCCATTGCTTGAGTTTGTCCTTGGCGATCCCGGCGGTCTTGTAATCGTGGAAGTCGTAGGCGACGCCGTGCTCGTCGAGCCAGCTGCGCGCCTTCTTCATGGTGTCGCAGTTCTTGATGCCGTAGATGGTGATGGTCAAAGCCGTTCCCCGCATGCGATTGCGGCGGGGAAACTAGCCTCACTGCAACGGCAACGCCAGATCAGACCGCGCCGCGAGGACGTGAAGAAGGCGTAGTGCCGTGCTCGGTGTCGTCCCCCGGCTCGACCGGGGGACCCAGTACGCCGCGGCATCTCCGTGATCGGTGCATGGCGCTCGCCAGAAACACCGCCGTCGTCCTGGCGAAAGCCAGGATCCATAACCACCGCAGTTGATTGTGAATGGGATCGCGGCCCCAGCGTCGCGCAATGACTGAGATTTGGGGTAATGGGTCCTGGCTTTCGCCAGGACGACGATGAGGGCGGTTGATCGCACTCAGTGCGCATAGTGCGTGAAGACGAAATCCTGATCGCTGGCATGGGCCTCATGACAGGCAAAGCACGTCTCGTGCTGGGCGGCATCGACCGGCTTGCCGTCGATGAAGCGGCCAAAGCCCCAGCCTCCGGTCGCGGCATATTTGGCGGCGTCCTTGACCATCACCTGGACCGTGGTCGCCGGCCCCGTGATGAACGCGCCGTCGAGGCCTGCAACCGGCTTGCGCTTCCAGGCCAGCTTGACCAGCACGGTGCCGTCGGGGAAACGCGCGGCGCCGTCCTGATAGGCCTTCACGGCGGTCGCGTTGCCGAGCACGCTGCGAAGCTCGTCCAGCCCGGTCTCCTCGCCGACCGCAATCAGCTTCCAGTCGCGATAGCCGTCCGGAATTTTCACGCCGAAGATCGGCGACGCCAGTGCCGCATCGTCGGCATGTCCGACGGCAAACGGCAATGACGCACTGATGCAGGCTGCCGCGATCGCGGCAGCTGCCCATTTCAAAACCTGTCTCATGATTGCTGTTCCGCGCTCGATTCTTTTTTGACGCGTTTTCTTCACGCGAACCGGTATCCACTTCGCTCGAAAACGCTCTAGACCTTGCTGACGTCGATGATGGCCTGGACGAAGGCCTGCGGCGCTTCCTGCGGCAGATTGTGGCCGATACCGCCGGTCAGGAGCCGATGCTCATAGTGGCCGGAGAACTTCTTGGCATAGGCGGCAGGCTCCGGATGCGGCGCGCCGTTGGCATCGCCCTCCATCGTAATGGTCGGGATCGCGATGACAGGCGCCTGGGCGAGCGTCTTCTCGAACGCGTCGTACTTCGCCTCGCCCTCGGCAAGACCAAGCCGCCAGCGGTAATTGTGGATCACGATACCGACGTGATCGGTGTTCTCGAAAGCCGCCGCGCTGCGGTCGTAGGTGGCGTCGTCGAACTTCCATTGCGGCGACGCCAGCTGCCAGATCAGCTTGTTAAAATCGTGCCGGTTCTTGGCATAGCCCTCGCGGCCGCGCTCGGTCGCGAAATAGAACTGGTACCACCATTGCAGCTCGGCCTTCGGCGGCAGCGGCATCTTGCCGGCCGCCTGGCTGCCGATCAGATAGCCGCTCACCGACACCATGGCCCTGCAGCGCTCGGGCCAGAGCACCGCCATGATATTGGCGGTGCGCGCGCCCCAATCATAGCCGCCGAGCACGGCCTTCTCGATCTTCAGCGCATCCATCAGCGCAATGATGTCGGCTGAGACCGCGACCGGCTGGCCGCTGCGCATCGTGTCGCTGGAGAGGAAGCGCGTCGTGCCATAGCCGCGCAGATGCGGCACGATCACGCGGTAGCCGGCCTCGGCCAGCGCCGGCGCGACGTCGGCATAGCTGTGGATGTCGTAGGGCCAGCCGTGCAGCAGGATCACTGCGGGACCGGACGCAGGACCCATCTCGACATAACCGGTATCAAGCACGCCGGCATTGATCTGCTTGACGGGACCGATCGAGGTGTGGGCGCCGGCCCTGATCGCGGGCAGCGCCGGCTTGGACTGCGCGCTGGCCGAGCCGAGGAAGCCGAGCTTGGAGGCGGCAAGGATCCCGCCGGCGATGCCAAGGAAGCGGCGGCGTTGCTGATTGATGGACTGCGACATGGCGATCTCCTGCATCTGGTGTCGGGATGGAATATTGCAGAGACCGCCCCCGTCCGCTTTCAGAGGACGTGGATTTGTCCTTCAGACCGTCGTGATTTTGGCTCCGGGCGGCCTGTGCTAGGTTCCGCCACCGATTCAGCCGCCGGCCGCCGGACTATCGAATTTGACTTACCATTTCAACGACTTGACCCTCGATTCCGAGCGCCGTGAGCTGCGCCGTGGCGATGCTCTGGTGGCCGTCGAGCCCCAGGTCTTCGACCTCATCGAGTTCCTGATCCGCGCCCGCGATCGGGTCGTCAGCCGCGACGAGGTGCTGGCCGCGGTCTGGCACGGCCGGATCGTCTCGGAAGCGACGCTGAGCAGCCGGATCAACGCCGCGCGGACAGCGATCGGCGACAATGGCGAGGAGCAGCGGCTGATCCGCACCCTGCCCCGCAAGGGTCTCCGCTTTGTCGGCGATGTCAGGGAGGACACCGCGCACGATCGTCCGGTTGCAGACAATGCCAGCCCGCCGCGGCCGAGCGAGGGCCCATCGATCGCGGTGCTGCCGTTCACCAATATGAGCGGCGATCCCGAACAGGATTATTTCGCCGACGGGATCGCCGAGGACATCACTACCGCGCTCGCGCGTTGCAGCCGCCTCACCGTGATCGCGCGCAACTCCGCCTTCACCTACAAGGGCAAGGCGGTCGACATCCGCCAGGTCGGCCGCGATCTCGGCGTCGGCTATGTGCTCGAGGGCAGCGTCCGCCGCGGCGGCGAGCGGCTGCGCATCACCGGACAGCTGATCGACGCCGTCTCCGGCGCGCATCTGTGGGCCGACCGGTTCGATGGCGCCGCCACCGACGTGTTCGACCTGCAGGACCGCATCACCGAGAACGTGGTCGGCGCGATCGAGCCGACCTTGCTCGTCGCGGAAGCCGAGCGGGTGCGGGCAGCGCCGCCCGACAGGCTCGACGCCTACGACCTGCTGCTGCGCGCCTACAGCCTGCGTTACGAGTTCACGCCCGAGAGCATGGCAGCTGCACTCGATTGCCTCGACCAGGCGCTGGCGCTCGACCCGGCCTATGCGCCCGCGCTGGCGGCCTCGGCCTATTGTCATGCGATGCGCCATGTCCAGGGCTGGCTGAAGCCGAACGACGCCTATCGCGAACGCGCGGTCGCGCAGGCCTGGCGCGCGGTCGAGCTTGCGCCCGGTGACCCGCAGGTGCTGTGGATGGCGGCGTTCGCGATCTGGAACATGGCCGACGAGATCGAGCCCGCGCGCGACCTGTTCGAGCGTTCGCTTGCGATCAATCCGAACTCGGCGATGGCGCTGGTGCTCGGCGGCTGGATCGAGGCGATGCGTGGTAATCAGAAAGCCGGCCGCGCCATGATCGAGCGCGCGCAACGGCTGAACCCGCGCGACCCGCGCGGCTGGTTCGCCGCCGCGGCGCTGGCGATCTGCGCGGTGCTCGACCAGAATTTCACTGAGGCGGTGATGTGGGCCGACAAGGCGCTGGCGCAGAACCGCCGCTTCGCGGTGGCGCTGCGCGTCCTGATCGTGGCGCTGGTCAAGACCGGCGACAACGCGCGTGCGGCCCAGATCGCGCGCGAGTTGCTCAAGATCGACCCGGAGTTCACGATCTCCGGCTTCCTGTCGCGGATCCCGTTTCCCGTGGAATCGATGTCCGCGACCTACCGCGAGACGCTGAAGGCGGCCGGCGTCCCCGACTGACGCCGCTCGGAGGACGCGACGACCATTCACCCGTGGTACGCCGCGGCTTGCTTGGCAGCATCGGCGTGATGGCAGTCGATTCCTCGTCGGAGAGTTCGTAGCGCTCGCGCGCGCGACCAGAACAATTCAGTCTTCCGAGCGCAGAGCCGCTTCGATGCGCTGGATCAGCCGCTCCCGCAGCGAAGGCACCGCGTTGCCGAGAACGGCGAAGGTGCGGACGATGGGCAAATACGGCTCCATTGCCGCCGTTAGCTCCGCGAGAGACATGCCGGCCAGCCGAGCATATTCGGATTGCGCCGCCGCATTGGTCGCGCGCGGCCGCTCCGGATTGTCGGCGACTTCCGGCCCGAGCTCGGACAGGATCACGCGCAAGAACCCAAGCTCGAGGACGGCGGGCCCGCACATCGCGCTGACCCAGTCGACCAGCTTTGGGCCTTCCGCCGTCATGATCACGTTACCGGGGCTCAGGTCGGTATGGCAAAGCCCGTCGCCCGGCGGCAAGCGATCGATCAGCGCGAGGATTTCAGTGGCGATGTGCTTCGGGAGCTTGCCGTCGTCGCGCCCCAACTGAGCCTCCATATACCCGCGCATGGAGAGGACCTCCGGCGGCAGGGGCGTCTTGTGAATGGACATGGCAAGAGCCGCGATGATCGCGCCGGCCTGTTCGAACGTCACCGCGCCGGTTCGGGTTAGCTGCAGCAGGGTCGGTCCGTCGAGACGCTGCAGCACGATGCCGAACCGCCCGTCCAGGGTCACCTCGCCGAACACCTCCGGCACCGGCGCGCCAACGGCGTGAACGGCGCGGATCATGCGCACCTCGAACCAGGGCATCCGCCGCGGCAAGCCGGGCTTGAACAGTTTGACGACTTGCCCCGGCGCCCAGGCGTAGGCTTCGGAGTAGGCGCCTTCACCGATCTTTTCCCTCAGCGATCCCTGCATCTTTATCCCCCGTGTTGCTGTGACCCTCACCCTATGGGCACTCGTCATAGGCGGTGCGAAGCGACGCCGTTCTTCGAACGGCTATGGCCGGGCATGCCGCCTTCGCTGAAGCTTCGGCGGCCGAGCGAGTATGTTGGCCCGGCGTAGCCTTGGCGTAGACGGGATGACCGAGAGTAATCACCCCGCCGAGCGCAGGGCCGCCTCGACGCGCTGGATCAGCCGCTCCCGCATCTCAGGCATGGCCCCGCCGAGCAGGAGGAAGACGCGGACGATCGGCAAATAGGGCTGCATCGCCGCCGTGAGCGCCGCAGGGGCGATGCCGGCCAGCCGCGCATACTCCGCCTGCAGAACCGAATTGACCGTGGCCCGCTCCGGGTCGTCGGCGTGTTCCGGGTCAAGCTCGGCAATCAGGACATGGCACTGCGCAATCTCGTAGGCGGCAGGCGCACGAGCCGCGCCGAGCCAGTCAATCAGTCTCGGACCCTGCGCCGTCATGATCACGTTGCCGGGGTGAAGATCGGAATGGCACAGCACGTCATCGGGTGCGAGGTGCTCGATCAGCGCGAGGACGCCGGTGGTGATGCGCTCCGGAAGCACGCTGCCGCCGAACCGCAATCTGGCGTCCATCGCCTCGCGCAGCGAGAGTGCGTCCGGCGGCGGCTGCGTCTTGTGAACGGCAAGGCAGAGCGTCGCAAGGATTGCGCCCGCTTGTTCACGCGTGATGGCGCCGGTGCGCGTAGCCTGCGTCAGGGTCGGCCCATCGAACCGCGGCATCACGATGCCAAAGCGGCCGTCCAGGGTGACTTCGCCGAGCACCTCCGGCGCCGGGCCGCCGGCGGCGAAGACCGCGCGGGTCATTTGCGTCTCGTGCTGGACGACCCACTGCGGGATACCCGGCTTGGACAACTTGACGACCTGACCGGGCGCCCAGGCGTGGACATCAGCGAAGACGCCTTTGCCGATCTTCTCTCCCAGCGATCCCCGCATGCCCGTTCTCCGCCGTGCAGAGGAAACACCGGCGGCGAGCAAAAAGGAACCCCTCCCGTCGCGGGACCGCCGGACACGATGATCGCGTTTCAACCTGCAGAGACCGTCGTTCACTCCGCTAAATGGTGCCAAGTCCGGTTGTGGCGCCCTTCGGCGATCTCGGGAGATGTCCGCTTTTCCGCCGCTGTTGGGGGGTCAAGCGGACATCAGGCGCCAGCTGCTGAATGAGTACATGGCCCAGCACTACTTTGGCAGATTGTTGATTTTGTCGCGTTTTATAGGATTCCCGAATCGATTTTTCAATGATTCATGGATGGTCGGCTCTTGGAGGGCTGACC
>NZ_JBXEJO010000113.1:0-20792 GCF_056837965.1 Bradyrhizobium ferriligni | reverse complement strand
CGTCTTTCTTCGCCTGGAAACAAAGACGTGGATGCCCGGGACAAGCCCGGGCATGACGAGTTTGTGGAGCGACCGAGCTCATATGCGATAGCCCTGCCCACAAGCGGGAGAGGAACGCAGTTTCGATGCCGCTACGGCTCGATCATTTCACGCATTCCAGAGCAACAAAATCGGCCGGAGCGATGCCCCGGCCGTCTATGAGTTGGTGTCAGCTCAAATCGCCTCAGAACGCAACCTGCGTACGCAGCGCGACCGCGTCGAACTTCGAACCGACGTCCGCAGTCGAGGTCGCCGAGGCCTGCTTGGCGATATCGCCGTGCAGGTAGTTCAGCATGAAGCGGACGTTGTTGTTGACGTACCAGTTCAGCGCGGCGGTGTAGACGGTCTGCCGTCCGCCCGCGATGCCGACCGCCTGCGCGATCTGATCGTTGAGGTCCATCGTGCTGACGCGGCCGGCGATTTCCCAGGCGCCAATGCCGCCGCCAGCAAGCGAGAACGGATCATGCGGTTTGATACCGCCGTAGGAGGCCGTCGCCGGATTGTAGGCGTGGTTCTCGCCGGTCAGCACGTAGCCGACCTGCGCGTAACCGCCGTCGAATTTCAGGCTCGGCGCGCCGAACGGCGGCAGTCCGGTGTTCGCGGAGCGATCGACATTGAACCAGTAATATTCGCCCTGTGCGATGAACGGACCATACGTCGCCGCCGCCTCGACGCCGTAGACCTGCGCGCCGGAGACGTTGGCGATCGCACCGGTCGAGATCAGCGTCGTCGGATCGATGCGCAGCTCGGGCCGGTCGCTGAGCGTGAGCGTCTGCGCCTGTGTCAGCTGGTTGCGCGGCGGCTGTACCAGCCATTCCGCATCGGCGCCGATGTGCACCGAATAGTTCTTGCCGCTGATCGGATTGCCGGCAACGCGGATGACCCCGCCATACTGCTCGGACGTGCCGGCCGGCGAGGCCGAGGACGCGGAGTGGATGGCGCCCGACGTCGGTCCAGTGACATAGCCGCCGATCCAGAACTGGTCGTTCCACCAGCGGGTGCCGGCGGCCGAACGGAAGTCACCGGCGGCGATGTTCTGGGCGATGATGCCGACCGAGGCGCGCTCCATGAACAGGATGTCGTTGGAGCTGGTCGCTTCGTCGAGCGTCCACGGCACGTCCATGATGCCGCCTTCGATCGCCATCTTGCCGCCGAACGGCTTGAAGCCGGTGTAGCTCAGATACGCATTCTCGATGCCCGAGGTGCCGCCGCCGGGCAGCGATCCCGGCGCCGCGCCGCCGAAGCCGTCGGACGAGCCGCCGAAGTCGTAGATCAGCGAGTAATTCCAGTCGCCGAAGAATTTGCCGACGATGCCGATGCGCGCGCGGCGGACGTTCTCGCCGCTGTCGAGCTTCTGCGGCGAGGTGCCTGCGGTGTTCGGACGATAGTCGTAGCCGCCGACATCCCAGTGCACGCGGCTCGTGATCGCAACGCAGTTCTGTTCGTCGGCGGTGCAGATCGTCGGCCGGTTGTTCGGCATCGTCACCACGACGCCGGACGGCGCGACCGGGCCCTTCACCGGGATCGCGGCGTTGGCGCTCGCCACCCGCGCGGCCTTGGCGTCCGCCGCCTTCGCATTGGCGTTTGCGCTGGCCGCGGTTGCGGTATTGGCGTTGGTCTGCTTCTGCAGTCGGTCGAGCTTCTGCTC
This sequence comes from Bradyrhizobium ferriligni, assembly GCF_056837965.1. Lineage (NCBI taxonomy): Bacteria > Pseudomonadati > Pseudomonadota > Alphaproteobacteria > Hyphomicrobiales > Nitrobacteraceae > Bradyrhizobium > Bradyrhizobium ferriligni. Next base: position 19,105 of record NZ_JBXEJO010000113.1, on the reverse strand, counting down.
GAGCATCTTCAGCTGCTGCTTCAGCAGCGCGATCTCCGCATCGCTGCCGCCTCCGGCCGATTGTGAATAGGCCGGCGAGGCGGCGAGCGCCCCTGCCAGGCCGATGGCGATTGCACCAACTTTTGTCGCACCCATTGTGCACCCCTGTTGTGTTTGAAGTCCCCACTCACCGAACGGTCCTAGGAGCGTATCGTGACTGACGCACGACACTGCTTCCGGGCATCGCAGTTCCGCTTGTGGTCCGCAGGCAACAAGCGGAGCGGCGCAGTGAGATGACAGCCATCATAGAAGCTTGGCGGCGCGCTTCAACGCGGTGGCCGCGGGTTGTGCACCGGTCCGGCGGGGGGCCAGTTATCCGGCCCGGCGCCCTTCAATTGCCCGGCGAACACGCCTATATTCCGGCGTTTCCACGAGAGGTGAGAATGCTCCGACCTGTCCGTTTTGCTGCCGTATCCGCTCTGTGCACGTTGGCCTTCATGGGGAATCTTTCCGCTGCCGCGGCCCAGGAGCGCCGCGTGCCGTCCTCGCAGGCCGAGCTGCAATTGTCCTATGCGCCGATCGTGCAGCGGGTGCAGCCGGCGGTGGTCAATGTCTACGCCGCCAAGACCGTGCAGAACCGCAATCCATTCCTGGACGATCCGATTTTTCGCCGCTTCTTCGGCGTACCGGGACAGCAGCCCGAACAGATGCAGCGCTCGCTCGGCTCCGGCGTGATGGTCGACGGCTCCGGGCTCGTGGTCACAAACAATCACGTGATCGAGGGCGCCGACCAGGTGAAGGTCTCGCTCGCCGACAAGCGCGAATACGAGGCGGAGATCGTGCTGAAGGACAGCCGCACCGACCTTGCGGTGCTGCGGCTCAAGAACACCAACAAGGAAAAATTCGCAACGCTCGACTTCGCCAATTCCGACCAGCTGCAGGTCGGTGACGTCGTGCTGGCGATCGGCAATCCATTCGGCGTCGGCCAGACCGTGACGCACGGCATCATCTCGGCCCTGGCACGCACTCAAGTCGGGATCACGGATTATCAATTCTTCATTCAGACCGACGCGGCGATCAATCCCGGCAATTCGGGCGGCGCGCTGGTCGACATGACCGGCCGGCTCGCCGGCATCAACACCGCGATCTTCTCGCGCTCCGGCGGCTCGCAGGGCATCGGCTTTGCGATTCCCGCCAACATGGTGCGGGTGGTGGTGGCCTCCGCCAAGAGCGGCGGCAAGGCGGTGAAGCGGCCATGGCTCGGCGCGCGGCTGCAGGCGGTCACGCCGGAGATCGCGGAGACGCTGGGACTGAAGCTGCCGTCCGGCGCGCTGGTCGCCAATGTCGCGCCGAACAGCCCGGCGGCGAAGGCCGGGCTCAAGCTCTCCGACCTGATCGTCGGGATCGACGGCACGCCGATCGACGATCCCAACGCGTTCGACTACCGCTTCGCGACCCGTCCGCTCGGCGGCAACGCGGAGATCGAGGTGCAGCGCGCCGGCAAGCCGGTGAAGCTCACCGTGCCGCTGGAGACCGCGCCCGACACCAATCGCGACGAGATCGTGCTGACCGCGCGCTCGCCGTTCCAGGGCGCCAGGGTCGCCAATATCTCGCCGGCGCTGGCCGATGAACTGCATCTCGACGCCGGCGCCGAAGGCGTCGTGGTCACCGAGCTCGCCGATGACGGCACCGCTGCCAATGTCGGCTTCCAGAAGGGCGACATCATCCTCGCGGTCAACAACGAGAAGATTGCGCGGACCAGCGACCTCGAGAAGGCCTCGAAGACGGGGTCGCGGGTCTGGCGCATCACGCTGGTGCGCGGCGGCCAGCAGATCAACGTGACACTCGGCGGATGAGCCCTAAGCAACCTCGCGAGGCAAGCAACCTGTTCGCTGCGGCGGGGATGGAGCAGGACGCGCCACACCCGCTGCCGGACCGGCTGCGCCCGCGTACGCTGGCCGACGTGGTCGGCCAGGACCACATCCTCGGCCCCGACGGCGCGCTGACCCGCATGCTGGAGACGCGCACGCTGGGCTCGCTGGTGTTCTGGGGGCCGCCCGGCACCGGCAAGACCACCGTGGCGCGGCTTCTCGCCGATGCCACCGAGCTGCATTTCGAGCAGATCTCCGCGGTGTTCTCCGGCGTCGCCGATCTGAAGAAGGCGTTCGATGCCGCGCGTGCCCGCCGCGAGACCGGCAAGGGCACGCTGCTGTTCGTCGACGAGGTGCATCGTTTCAACCGCGCGCAGCAGGATTCCTTCCTGCCCGTGATGGAGGACGGCACGGTGGTGCTGGTCGGCGCCACCACCGAGAACCCGTCCTTTGAGCTCAACGCGGCGCTCCTGTCGCGCGCCCGCGTGCTGGTGTTTCACTCGCTCGACACGGCGGCGATCGAAAAGCTGTTCGCCAATGCCGAGAAGATCGAAGGCAAGGCCCTGCCGCTCGATGCCGAAGCGCGCGCCGTGCTGGTGCGGATGGCCGACGGTGATGGCCGCGCCTCGCTGACATTGGCCGAAGAGGTCTGGCGCGCCGCGCGCAAGGGCGAGGTGTTTAATGCCGAGCAGTTGCAGGCCATCCTGCAACGCCGCGCGCCGATCTACGACAAGTCGGCCGACGGCCACTACAATTTGATCTCGGCGCTGCACAAGTCGGTGCGCGGCTCCGATCCGGATGCGGCGCTGTATTATCTCGCACGCATGCTCGATGCCGGCGAGGACCCGCTGTTCCTGGCGCGGCGCGTGGTGCGCATGGCGGTCGAGGACATTGGTCTCGCCGATCCGCAGGCGCTGGCGGTCTGCAACGCCGCCAAGGATGCCTATGATTTCCTGGGCTCGCCGGAGGGCGAGCTCGCGATCGCGCAGGCCGTGGTCTATCTCGCCACCGCGCCGAAATCGAACGCGGTGTACACTGCGTTCGGCGCTGCGATGCAGACTGCGAAGCAGGGCGGCTCGCTGCTGCCGCCGAAGCACATCCTGAATTCGCCGACCAAGCTGATGAAGTCGGAGGGCTACGGCTCCGGCTATCAATATGATCACGACATGCCGGACGCATTCTCCGGCCAGGACTATTTCCCGGAAGCGCTGGGCCGCCAGACCTTCTACGATCCGCCCGACCGCGGCTTCGAGCGCGAGATCCGCAAGCGGCTGGATTACTGGCAGCGGCTGCGCAAGGAGCGGGGCGGGAGCTAGAGCAAGACGAGATCGCGCCGCGGCCGCGAATAACGTGCGTTCCCGTTCCCGCCTGAGGCGTGGAAGCGTCCGTTGCGGAAGCTCGCCAACGCCATATGCAACATCTTCGGGCGAGGGACACTTGCGTGACTTCGGAATATTAGAAATGTATCTCTGAGTTGCCCGACGTGTCAAGTTGCTTGATCGAACGCCGGCCGGCGCCGGCTACTTTGCATGGGGTTGTTTTCGATATTTTGGCAGCGCCCGCTGCGACGGCCCACGACTTCATATTGCTCTAGCGATCACTTGACGCTCTTCACGAAGTCCAGGATCTCGTCCGTCAACCGCGTGTCCGGCGTGTTGATCGCATAGACCTCCGACATATGGCTGTGCTGCGGCAGCATGAAGCTGCGGGCGCAGCCGCTCGGGCGCTTGCAGCTGGCCTGCTTCAACAGCTCGAACTGCTCGACGAAGCGCGGCGGATCGAGCTCGGCCGCGGTGATCAGGAACGGGATCGGGCTCGCGACCAGGCCTTGCAGCGAGGAGCGTTCGGCATAGCGCGAGGGGTCGGAGCCGTAATAGGCGAGCTCGGCATCGCCGGCCGGCGAGGCCGTCAGATCATAGATGCCAGACACCATGATCGCGCCGGCAAGCCCGCCGCCCTTCACCTTGTGGAATTCGCCATGGGAGACATAGCTCGCGACATGAATCGCGCCGGCCGATTGGCCCATCAGAAAGATGCGCCTGGGCTCGCCGCCGCGGGAGGCGATGTTTTCCGAAACCCACTGCACGATCGCGCCCATGTCCTCCGCGCCTGCCGGCCACGGAAAGGCCGGCGCCAGGCGGTAGGTGGCATTGACGCCAACGAAGCCGTTCTTCACCGCCCACAGCATGATGTTGTCGTAGAACGGGCTGCCGGGGGCGCGCTTGTTGCCGGCAATGAGGCCGCCGCCATGGATGTAGATCAGCACCGGCCGCGGTGGTGAGGCTGTCTCCGGCGTGAACACGTCGAGCAGATGCCGGTCGGCGGGGCCGTATTTGACGTCGCGCTCGACCTTGACGCCCTGATAGGGCTCCTTCTGTTGCAGCGGCGCGTAGAGTGCGGCGGTCTTGGGCGGGTCGATGACGCGGCCGAGTTCCAGGAGCTTCCAGGCCAGATCTTCCGGCATCGCGGCTTCGGGCATCGGGCTTTGCTGGGCGAGCGCAGGGTCCGTGAGCATCAGGGCTGCCGCCAAAGCCGATATCGCCAGTCTCATTCCAGGAGCCCCCGTCGATTGCCATATGCGGCCGAACATGGCCGATGCTGCACCGGATTCACACCGATTTCGCCGTGACGATTCGCGGCATTTGCGCTAGGCACAATGCAGGTCTGGAGCCGAAAAATCACCATGAGCCGCCGCATCAAGAGAACCACATCGCCGGGCGACCGCGCCAAAGGGCGCGACAAGGGCCGCGACCGGGACCGCGCCGGCGATCGCGGCAAGGATCGTGGCAAGAGCGGATCGGCGCAGCGCAGCCGCAAGCCGGACGATCGCAAGTTCGGTGAGCGCAAATCCGGTGAGCGCAAGTCCGGCGAGCGCAAGTCCGGCGACCGTCCGTTCGCGCACCGTGCGGCCGGAAAGCCGCAGCGCTTTGCCGAGCCGCGCCGCGACCGGCAGGAGCGGGCCGAGCCCGCCACGTCGAAGACCGCCGCGGCCGAGCAGCCATTGCCGACCAAGGTTCAGACCGTTGTCGTCACCGCCGACGAGAACGGCATGCGCGTTGACCGTTTCCTCGAAGCGCGGTTTCCGGGCCTCTCGTTCTCCCACATCCAGCGCATCGTCCGGAAGGGCGAGCTCAGGGTCAACGGCAAGCGCGCCGATTCCAAGGACCGGCTCGAGGAGGGCCAGAGCGTGCGGATTCCGCCGCTGCGGCTCGACGCGCCGAAGACGGCCGGCGCGCTCTCCGAGGCCGAGGCGAAGACGCTGCAGGCGCTCAAGGACATGACGCTCTACGAAGACGACGACGTGCTGGTGCTGAACAAGCCGGCCGGTCTCGCCGTGCAGGGCGGCTCCGGCATGACGCGCCATGTCGACCAGATGCTCGAGGTGATGCGCGATGCCAAGGGGCAGAAGCCGCGGCTGGTGCATCGGCTCGACCGCGAGACCTCGGGCTGCCTCTTGGTTGCCAAGACGCGTTTCGCCGCCACGCATCTCACCGGCGCATTCCGCCATCGCTCTGCGCGCAAGATCTACTGGGCGTTGGTCGCCGGCGTGCCGAAGCCGAAACAGGGCCGCATCTCGACCTATCTCGCCAAGGAGGAGAGCGAGGAGGACAGCATCATGCGGATCGCCGAGCATGGTGACGAGGGCGCGAGTCACGCGGTGACCTATTATGCCGTGGTCGAGACCTCGGCGACCAAGCTCGCCTGGGTGTCGCTCAAGCCGGTGACCGGCCGCACCCATCAATTGCGCGCCCACATGGCGCATATCGATCACGCGATCGTCGGTGACCCGAAATACTTCAACAAGGAGAACTGGCAGCTGCCCGGCGGCCTGCAGAACCGGCTGCATCTGCTCGCCCGCCGTATCGTGATTCCGCACCCGCGCGGCGGCGTGATCGATGCCACCGCGCCGCTGCCGCCGCACATGCTGCAATCCTGGAATCTGCTCGGGCTCGAGGCCGACCGCTTCGACCCGATCGAGAACGCGCCGGAGGAGTGACGGTCGGGGCGCCGCTATCCGGCGCGGACAGCAAGAACGATCAAACGGCTCCGCGCTTTGCGGCTATCTTCGCGCGCCGGCCTCTGCCGGCCTGCAACGGAGACTCTCCATGATCGGCACCTGGCTGCGCGTCACGCTTTTCCTGATTGGCTCGGCTGTCGCCTCGGTGACGGCACAGGCCGAGACCATCGTGCTCCGCGGCGGCACGCTCTACGCATCGGCCGATGCGGAAGCGCTGCCGGATGCGGTGATCGTGATGACCGACGGCGTCATCAGCGCGGTCGGCAAGTCCGGCGACATCCAGGCGCCGCCGGATGCCCGCGTGATCGATTGCAGCGGCAAGACCATCGTCGCCGGCTTCTGGAACAGCCATGTCCATTTCACGCAGAATGTCTGGCGCAACTCCGGCGCAGCGCCGGCCGCGGCGCTGACGCAGCACATGCAGGAGATGCTGACGCGCTGGGGTTTTACGACGGTCTGGGACCTCGGCTCCGATCCGAGCGACACCTTGCCGCTGCGCAAGCGCATCGTCGCGGGCGAAGTCGCCGGCCCCAACATTCTGTTTGCCGGCAACATCTTCCCGAAGGGCGGACACCCCGTCTACATCCCGCGTGAGGTGCAGCTTCCGGAAGCCGCAACGCCCGAGGAGGCCACAAAATGGGCGCGCGACTGGCTGGCGATGGGTGAGGACGGCATCAAGCTGTTCACCGGCGCCTTCATGGGCGACAAGCCCGTCGTCAACATGGACCCGGCGATTGCGAAAGCAGCCGTCGATGTGGCGCACGCGCAGGGCAGGCCGGTGTTCGCGCATCCGCAGAACAAGGTCGGCGTCGAGACGGTGATCGAGTCCGGCGTCGACGTGCTCGCGCACACCACACCCGGCGAACCCAGCTACACCGGGGATCAGCTGGCGCGGTTCAAGGCACAGGGGACTGCGCTCGTTCCCACATTGTCGCTGTTCACCACCGTGGTGCTCGATCCGAACGTCACCAACCGTCTGGTGGCTTCGACCGTCAACCAACTCAAGCAGTTTTCGGAGAATGGCGGCACGGTGCTGTTCGGCACCGATGTCGGCTTCACCACGCTGTACGACACCACGCAGGAATATCAGCTGATGCACCGCGTGTTGTCGGAGCGGCAGGTGCTGGCCTCGCTGACGACCAATCCGGCGCGGTTCTTCAAGGCCGCGAAGAAGGGGCGGGTGGAGCAGGGCTTCGACGCCGATCTCGTGGTGCTCGACGGCGATCCGCTCGGCGACGTCGGCAATCTCGCGAAAGTGAGCACCACCATCCGCGCCGGTCACGTGATCTACCAGAAGCCGTGACGAGGGCGCGGAACTCGCATATCAAGCGAAGCGCTGACGTGCGCCGCAATCACTTGAACCTGTGCCGGCGCGTCACGAGATATGGCTGATGACGCGATCCTTGATTGTTGCCTGCACCTTGCTCTGGGCCATCGGCGCGGCGAGCGCCGTTGCGCAAATCCCTCCGCCAGGTCGCTCGATGTGGGACCCGCCGGTGCCCCAGCCTCCGCCGCCGCCGCGGATCGAGGTGCCGGCGATCCCGAGGATGGATGCACCGACGCAGCCGAGCCTGCGTTCGCGGCCGCGCAGCTCGTTCGGTGACCGCGTCAGCCGGTGCCTCGACGAGGCCGCCGCCGCCGGCCTGAACCAGGCCGAGCGCGCCGCCTATTCGCGATCCTGCGCCAACCACCGGGATTAGGGCAGGGCGTGGTCTGCTAGACAGGCCTCGCTGACGCACGGACGGAACTGTGGTCGCCGCCGGTGCGAGCTCGAACGGACGAGCGGCATCGGCCGGCGGAGGCGCGGCGATCCGGTTAAAGGGCGTCCAACGTGTGAATCCGTTTGGCTATCCAAACGGCCCACTTTGATTGCGTCTCATGATCTTGAGCGTGAGCAGGGCCGCCCCGAGCACAAGAAACAGGACACCGACGACAATTGTGCTTGTCGATTCGAATGTGACACCGACTGCTGTCAGCAAGCAGCCAACAAGGATAGCGATGAGCCCACCCAGCTTCTTTACTAGCAGAAGCTGTCCGTCGCTTGCGCGCGCCACCATGATCAACCTCACTCTGCAAGTGATGCGGTCATTCCACCATCGCCGCGGGCCAGTGTTGCTTGGACCAAACAGCGGGCTCACATCCGCACACGATGATCGTACTCTCGCGGGCCCACGATGGAAATCGCTCGTTGCTGATGACTTCTCTTTTGATTCAATTGCGTCGCGGGCGATTGGACAATCTTGCTTACCTAGCCGCGCCGAAACGTCGCATGGATCAATCGAGTGTCGCATCGCGATGCGGAGCTGCAATTCCGCGACATGCAATGCGTTCAGCACATTTGTCGTAAAGTGGTCTGGGCCAACGCAGCAATGCAAAGGCTGCGGGAGCGGATCGTTGACTCCGTGGTTTTTTGGGCGCCTACTTCTGGTTGCCGACTAGAAGACCTGAAGCAATAAGGTCGAAATCCGGAAGGAGAGCCAATGTGGCCGCCTTCGATCGCGGAACAAGCGGAGCGGCCCTACATCTCGACTGGGCACTTGCCCAAGCCCGAGATGGTGCAGGAGCTCGTGTCTCAAGCGCATCTGCGCTTCAAGTCGAACAGCGAAGGGACCAATTCGCAGGTTTATCCGGCCCTGGCCAGGGTGCCGAGTGAACTGTTCGGCGTCTGCGTGGCCGGTACCAGCGGACGTGTCTACGGCGCCGGCGACATCGAATACGAATTCTCGATCATGAGTGTATCGAAGCCATTCGTATTCGCATTGGTGTGCGAGGCCATCGGCCCTGAAGAGGCTCGCGCAAGACTGGGCGCGAACGCGACCGGGCTGCCGTTCAATTCGCTGGCGGCGATCGAGCATGGTGCCGGGCGCACCAACCCGATGGTGAACGCAGGCGCGATCGCGACCACTAGCCTCGTGCCGGGTTCGAGCGCGGACGAGCAATGGCGGTTCATCCATGACGGCCTCTCGCGCTTCGCGGGCCGCAAGCTTTCGCTCAACGAGGAAGTCTACGCATCGGCATCCAAGACCAATTTTCGCAACCGAAGCATCGCGCGGCTGCTGGAGAGCTACGACCGGATCTACTGCGACGCCAGGCAGGCGACCGATCTCTACACCCGGCAGTGTTCGCTGAATGTGAGCGCCAGGGATCTGGCCGTGATGGGTGCGACGCTGGCCGATGGTGGCGTGAATCCGGTGACCCGGCAGCGGGTGGTCGATGCGGCCGTGTGCCACTATGCATTGGCCGTCATGGTCACGGCCGGACTGTATGAGACGTCGGGCGACTGGCTGTACGACATCGGTCTGCCCGGCAAAAGCGGCATCGGTGGCGGTATCGTCGCGGTGTCTCCGGGAAAAGGTGGATTCGGCACTTTCGGGCCGCCACTGGACGCGGCCGGCAACAGCGTGCGAGGGCAGCTCGCCGCGAAGTTCCTGTCGCAAAGACTGGGCATGGATCTGTTCGTGTCCCAACCGGACGAGTGAAACCAGATGCTGTGAGGATCGGTGGAGCTGTCGCTCGATCGATCGCAACACCGGGCAGGTTGGAGGACGCGATGGCAACGCAAGCGATCTCGATCGGCGACATTCAACAGGAAGAGCGCGCATCATGGGTGCCCATGATCGCGATTGCGGTCGGCCAGATGATCATGTCGTTCAACGTCGCGTCGTTGCCGGTAGCGATGGGGGGAATGGTGGCCAGCTTCGGCGTACCGCCGACCACGGTCGCGACCGGAATCGTGGCCTACTCGATGCTTGTGGCCGGGTTCGTGATGCTTGGCGCGAAGCTCGCCCAAAGGTTCGGGGCAGTGCAGGTATTTCGCGGTGCCGTCGTGCTTTTCCTGATAGCGCAGATCGCGATGACGTTCAGCCCCACGGCCTCCGTCATGATTTCCGCTCAGGCGCTTTGCGGCGCTGCGGGCGCGGTAATCGTGCCCTCGCTCGTCGCGCTGATAGCCGAGAATTATGCCGGACGCCAGCAGGCGACCGCCCTTGGTGCGCTGGGCTCGGCAAGGGCTGCCGCCGGCGTGCTGGCATTTGTCGTCGGTGGGCTGCTCGGCACCTATATCGGCTGGCGCCCGGCGTTTGCAATTCTCATCGTCGCCTCGGCGATCGCGTTCGCTCTGAGTTTCCGCCTGCGGCCGGACCGCGGTCGCGCGGATGTCCAGATCGATCTGATCGGCGTCGCTCTCGCAGCGAGCGCAATCATTTTCATCAGTTTCGGATTCAATAATCTGAACGGTTGGGGAGTGATCCTGGCGACCCCTAACGCGCCGTTTGACTTGCTGGGCGTCTCGCCGGCGCCGATCCTGATCGTGCTCGGCATCGTGCTCGGGCAGGCATTCCTGATGTGGACGCATCGGCAGCAGGCCGCGGGGAACACGCCCCTGCTGGCATTGGAGGTGCTCGACTCGCCGGAGGAGAGGTGTGCGGTCTACGCGCTGTTCGCGGTCGTGGCGCTCGAGGCCGCGCTGAACTTCACGGTGCCGCTCTACATCCAGATCGTGCAGGGACGTTCACCGATCGCGACGGCGATCGCGATGATGCCGTTCAATCTGACCGTCTTTCTCTCGGCGATGCTGATCGTCAATCTCTACGACAAACTGACGCCCCGCCAGATCGGACGCTTTGGCTTCGGCCTCTGCACCGTTGCGTTGCTGTGGCTCGCCTTCGTCGTGCGCAACGACTGGAGCGAGATTCCCGTTCTTCTTGGCCTCGTGCTGTTCGGCATTGGCCAGGGCTCGCTGGTGACACTTCTGTTCAACGTTCTGGTCACTGCTTCGCCCAAGCGTTGGCGGGGGATGTCGGCTCTTTGCGCGGAACCACGCAGAATCTGGCGGCTGCCGTTGGCACCGCGGTGGCCGGAGCTCTGCTGGTCGGTCTTTTGAGCACGATCGCGCTCGGCAGGATCGCGGCCAGTCCGGTGCTGACCAAGGAGCTTCAGAGCCAGGTTGACCTCGGCAACATCACCTTCGTCAGCAATGACCGGCTGCGCAGTGTGCTCGAAGGCACGAGCGGTACGCCGCAGCAGGTCGAGGAAGCCGTCCGGGTCAACACCGAAGCGCGCCTGCGCGCTTTGAAGATCGGATTGTTGATCATGGCCGGCCTCGCGCTGCTTGCGGTCTTTCCGGCGGGACGGCTGCCGAATTACCGGCCGGGCGAAATACCGGACGACGGAGCGACCGGCGAGCGCGAGCGATCGGCCTGATCGGGATGCTGGCCGCCGCTGGGTAAGAAGCTCTCGGCGCAACAAACGAGGTGCCGGATATGGATGAACTCGACCGTCGGATCGTGCTCCGGAAAATGCTTGGCGGCGTCGCAGCCGCTGGTCTCGGAACCGGCTTGCTGATGCAGGCGGCCAGGGCGCTGCCGCTGGCCCCTGAAGATGCCCTCGTCGCGAAGACGGATGATCCGGAGCGGCCGCTTCATATGGTCGTCGCCCGGCCACCACCGCGCCCGAGTCCTCCGCCACCGCGCCGCCGCTGGCATCGCCGGCGCCGCTGGACCTGTTGGTGGCACAGAGGTCGCCGCCGCTGCGGATGGCGCTGGTGACGGCAGGCATAAGCTTCGGCAGCTCGAGTGGCCCGGTTGCGCGGCCTGCAATGCGCGACCGTGCCATGGCTGCCTGGGATCAAGGAGGACGACATGGCTACCTATGAGAACAGTTCCACGATGCTCGGCGGCCTGCCTGGCCCGCCTCTATGGGTCTGCGTTCTGCTGGGCCTCGTCCTGATCGCCGCGGGCCTTCTGGTCCTGGGAGATGTCGTGCTTTTCACCGTGATCAGCGCCATCTTTATCGGCTGGACCGCCATCGTTGCCGGCGGGTTCGAAATCCTGCACGCCTTCTGGACCAAGGGCTGGGGTGGATTCGTGTGGCAGCTTCTGCTCGGGGTCCTCTACCTTGCCTGCGGAATCGTCCTGCTCAGCCAGCCGGTGGCGAGTGCGCTGCTCCTGACCTATGCCCTCGGTCTCATGCTTTTGGTCTCCGGGATTGTGCGCATGCTGGTCGGCATCGGCCATTGGCAGCAGTCCGGCTGGATCATGCTGGCGTCCGGGCTGTTTGGCATCCTGGCCGGCCTCATCATTCTGACCGGATTTCCGGCCACCGGGCTGTGGGTGCTCGGGCTGCTGCTGGGCATCGATCTGTTGTCCCATGGCATCGGATGGCTGAGCTACGCTTTGCAGCCAGCCGCCAGAGCGGCTCAATAGGCCGTCGATCCTCCAGGGGGCAGCGGAACTCTCACCAATTGCTGAAATCAAGTCGGTCCCTCGCGCACAGCGAGATCAGTGAAGGTCTCGCGCGATGCGCCATCGGCGGAGAGTGGACATGTCGGGTTTGAGCAAGAGCGTCAGGATTTCGGCGCTGGTTGCGTCGATTGCGATGAGCCTCGTCGCCTCGCGGCCGGCGCCGGCTCAGCAGGATGGTGGCGTGCTGTTCCAGAACGTGCGCATTTTCGATGGCAAGAATGGCGCGCTGTCCGGGCCGTCCAATGTGCTGATCCGAAACAACAAGATCGAGAAGATTTCGACTGCGGCGATCACGGCCGACGCTCAGGTGATCGCCGGCGATGGACGGGTGCTGATGCCCGGGCTGATCGACGCGCATTGGCATGCATTGCTGGTTCGCCCGACGCCGGCGGCCGTGATGGCCAGCGACATCGGTTACACCAATCTCCTTGCCGCCGCCGAGGCGACGGCTACGCTCATGCGTGGCTTCACCACCATTCGCGACATGGGCGGGCCGGCCTTCTCCCTCAAGCGCGCGATCGACGAGGGTCTCGTCGCCGGTCCTCGCATCTACCCATCCGGTGCCATGATCACCATCACCGGCGGCCATGGCGACTTCCGGCAGCTGTCCGATCTGCCCAGAACGATCGGCGGCATGCTCAGCCGCATGGAGAGAATAGGTGGCGCCATGGTCGCGGACAGCCCGGATGAAGTCCGCGTGCGCGCGCGCGAGCAGCTCATGCAAGGAGCTACGCAGGTCAAGCTCACGGCGGGCGGTGGGGTGGCCTCGCCGTTCAGTCCGCTCGATGTGTCCACGTTTACTGAACCGGAGTTGCGTGCCGCGGTAGATGCTGCCGAGAACTGGGGTACCTATGTCGCGGTACACGCCTATACCTCGGTCGCGATCCAGCGATCGATCGCAGCGGGGGTCAAGTGCATCGAGCATGGTCATTTGATGGACGACGCGTCGGCCCGCCTGATGGCCGAGAAGGGAATTTGGCTGAGCACCCAGCCCTTCCTCGATCTGTCGGGCGCCAGTGCCCTTGGACCTGCGGAGCAGGAGAAGATGCGGCAGGTCGTTGCCGGCACCGACCGGGTCTACGGCTTTGCCAAGAAGTACAAGTTGAAGACGGCTTTCGGTACCGACGTCTTGTTCTCGCAGGCGCTCGCTGACCGGCAAGGCGCCATGCTGACGGCCCTCACGCGATGGTACACGCCGGCTGAAGCGCTCATCATGGCGACATCCACGAATGCCGAATTGCTCGCGCTGTCCGGGCTTCGAAATCCATATTCGGGCAAGCTGGGCGTGGTGGAGGAAGGTGCGTTCGCCGACCTTCTGCTGGTCGAAGGCAATCCGATCGACAACATCAAGCTGATCGAAGATCCGGCAAAGAACTTCCTGGTCATCATGAAGGATGGAAAGGTCTACAAGAATCTTCTTGGTGGTGACCGGAGCAAGTAGACGGACATGATGGCAAGGCCGGCCCGGCGGCAGCGTCAAAGCGTCAGCTTGTAGCCGATATGGCTGCCGACGAATCCCGACCGTTCATAGAAGCGATGCGCGTCGGGGCGCGCCTTGTCGGTGGTGAGCTGCACGAGATTGGAGCCTCTGACCCTGCATTGCTCGGTCGCCCATTCGAACATCTGCTGCCCGACGCCTGAGCCCCGGTGCGTCTCGGCAATTCTGACCGCCTCGATCTGCCCGCGCCAGGCGCCCATGCGTGCCAATCCGGGAATGAAGGTCAGTTGAAGCGTGCCGATCACGGCGTCGTTCAAGGTCGCGACGACTTGCAACTGGTTGGGATCGGCAAGGATAGCGTGGAAGGCTTCGACATATTTCGGGTTCGGCGGGGAGCTCGCGTCCTCGCGCTGCTGGCCCAGGATGTCGTTAGCCAGTAGAGCAACGATCGCTGGAAGGTCGGCCGGTTCGGCGCGGCGGAAAGCGATGTCCGTCATTGAGCAATCTCCACAGAGGCGAGGTCGTGGCGCGATATGCGTTCTTGATCCGCAAGGCGCACATGTGCAAGGACAGTCTCCTAGCGCTTGAATTGCGTCAGAAACATCCGCAGGGAATCGTGCGGGCTCTCGACATCGGAGATCACCCAGCCGTCGGGTCCGTTGACGACGATGAAATTGAGGGTGACCGCGCGGCCCTCATTATCGAACGAGACGGTCAGATCGGTCCGGTCGAACTGCCGGCGCAGGATGGCGATCGAGACCGGGCCGAGCCGCCAGGTCGGGCTCTGCACCAGGAAATCGTACGGCGCGTCGTGCGGGGCGGACCAGGCCGTGCGCAGGGACGAATCGAAGAATTGCCGGGCAGCGTCCTCGTCGCGCGGCAGTCCATTGGAAAACGCAGGACTGCCCTTGCCATAGTAGGCGTAGACGTTGCGGATCAGCGATTCCGGTGTGCGGAACCCGGCGTCGGCGGTGGCGGCGCCCAGGGCGGCCGCAACGAGCGAGAAACCCGCGAGGATATTGACGCGTCCCATCAGCTTTATTTGCCGTTGCCCCTGACATATCTTGCAGGGAAATCCTTCCGAACGAAAGCCGGCCGGCGCGATGCGCGAACTTTTCGACGATGTCCCAGAACAATCTCCGTTCGATCCGCAGGAGGCGGTGCGGCGCCACATTCGCACGCCCCAGCGCAAGCGGTTCTACACCAGCGCCGGGGTCGCGGAGGCCGACGGTGGATTTTCGATCACGCTCGACGGCAAGCCGATCCGCACGCCGTCCGGCAAGCCGATCGCGGTGCCGACGCGGGCCATTGCGGACGCGGTGGCGGCGGAATGGAATGCGCAGGGCGAGACCATCGATCCCATGACCATGCCACTGACGCGCCTTGCCAACAGCGTGATCGAGGGGGTGATCGATCGCGTCGACGAGGTCGCCGACGATGCGGCCAAGTTCCTCGGCAGTGACCTGTTGTTCTATCGCGCCGGGCATCCCGAAACGCTGGTGGCGCGCGAGGCCCGGCATTGGGATCCGATCCTGTTCTGGGCCGCTGACGCGCTCGGCGCCCATTTCGTGATGGCCGAGGGGGTCATGCATGTCGGCCAGCCGGAGCCTGCGATCAAGGCGGCGCGGGCGGCGTTCCCGACCGACCCATGGTCGGTCGCAGCGCTCCATGTGGTGACGACGCTGACCGGCTCGGCGCTGCTGGCGCTGGCGCTGGCGCACGGTGTCCGCGACGAGGACCAGGTCTGGGCCGCCGCCCATGTCGACGAGGACTGGAACATCGAGAAATGGGGCGTCGACGAGGAGGTCGCCGCCCGCCGCGCCGCCCGCCAGCTCGATTTCAAGGCCGCCGCGGGCGTGCTCAGGGAGCTCAGGCCGGCTGCCGGTTAACGAGGGGTTTACGGCGTGGGGCTAGCCTGCGGCACGTTCCTCGCGCCTGGCCGAGACCTCCGACATGGCACTCGCCATCAATCCCGTGCTGCCGGTGCTCGCCTCGAAGGAGGCGGACGGCGTTGCGCCGGACCTCACGCTCGAGGCCGGCAGCGTCGTCAATGCGCAGGTGCTGAAGGTGCTGTCCGCCGATCTGGTGCGGATCGCGATCGCGAGCCTGTCGATCGACGTCCAGACCGAGGTGCCGCTGCAGCAGGGCCAGAACCTGCAGCTCGCGGTGTCGCAGACCAATGACGGCATCCGCCTGCAGCTGGTCGGGCAGGGTCCGGACACCGGCGATGCCGTACGGCTGTCGCCGGCGGCGGCCAACGCCACCGATGCCGCCCAGCCCGTCGCCACGGCACCGAAGGCTGTGCTGACGCCGCTGGAGCGCGTCACCATCACCGCGGCGGCGCAGAATGCGGCGGCGGTGCAGGGCAGCCAGGCGCCGCTGTTTGCCAATCTCGCCGCGGTCGCCTCGGCCAATCTGCCGCCGAAGCTGCAGGCTGCGATCGCGCAGGTGCTGGCGCAGCAGACCGGGCTCGACGAGAATTTGAGCGGCGATGCGGTCAAGACCGGCTTGCAGAAATCCGGCCTGCTGTTCGAGGCGACGCTGGCCGCGGGCGTTGCGCCGGCGAGCGGCACCGCGCCCGATCTGAAGGCCGCGCTGATCGTGCTGCGCCAGGCGCTGACCTCGCTTGGCACCGGCGATGCCGGCAGGCCCGCGTCCGCACCGCTGTCGCAACCGGCGCCCGCCAGTACCGGCACGGCGCCGAGCATTGTGCCGCCGGCAATGCCCGAGCTCGAGGTTCAGGAGATCCTGCTGCCGCAGGCCCGCCTGCCGGTCGCCGAGGATGTCAGCCGCGGCACCGCAGGGATCGCCGGAGCACTTGCGGATGCGCTCGATGCCGGCCCGTCCTCCGGCGGCGCGCTCAATCTCATTCAGGAGGCGCTGCACGAACTCGGCAATCCCGCACGGCAAGGCGCCGCGCCGAGGGAGATGCTGCCGGGCGAGGTGTCCGTACGGGGCAATACGCCGCCGCCGCCATTTCACGGCGCGCTGCCGTCGGCCCAAGCCGTCGCGGAGCCGTCGATCGCACCGGGCGCGCCGCTCGCGACCACCGCGCATCGCCTGCTGGAAAACACCGATGCGGCGCTGGCGCGGCAGACGCTGCTGCAGGTCGCCTCGCTGCCGGACCGCGGCGACGCTGCGCGCCCGCAGTTCGACGCCATGCTGCCGCGCTGGAATTTCGAGATCCCGTTCCTGACCCAACAGGGCACGGCGATGGCGCAGTTCGAGATTTCCCGCGATGGCGGCGGCCATGAGGTCGAGGCGGCCAAGCGGGCGTGGCGCGCGCGCTTCACGCTCGATGTCGAGCCGGCCGGCCCGGTGCACGCGCTGGTCTCGCTGAACGGCGAGCGCACCTCGGTGCGGATGTGGGCCGAGCGTCCCTCGACCGCAGCGCAGCTGCGCGCCGGCGCGTCCGAGCTGAGCCAGGCGCTGACCCGGGCCGAGCTCACGCCCGGCGACATCGAGATCCGCGACGGCAGCCCGCCGCAATCCGCACCCGCCCGCGCCGGCCATTTCCTGGACCGCGCATCATGAGCGAGGCCACCAACCAGCTCGCGGTCGCGCTGCATTACGACCACGCCGGCGCGCCGCGCGTGGTGGCAAAGGGCAAGGGCGCAATCGGCGCCAAGATCATCGAGGTCGCCAAGGCCAACGATATCCCGATCGAGGAGAACGAGGTCTTGGCCGGCGCGCTCTCCAATGTCGAGCTCGGCGACGAGATTCCGGCCGAGCTCTACAAGGCGGTCGCCGAGGTGCTGGTGTTCGTGCTGCGGATGTCGGGCCGGGCGCGCTAGCGGGCGCGTCTTCGAGCGAAGTGGACACCGCTTCGCGTGAAGAAAACGCGACAAACAAGTGAGTCTTATTGCCATCCTTTCACCACGATGGCATCAGCATCGTCGTCAATCCGAACCTGCCCAGGACTTGTCGTGATCCATCGCCGCCATGCGCTCGGTCTGCTTGCTGCCGCTACGATCCTGCCGTCGCGCAGCTTCGCCAACGTGTCCTACCAGCGCAGCGAGTTTCGCGAGGAGCTGCAAAAGCGGTTCTTCGATCTCGGCACCGAGGGCACTTTCGTCGGCTACAAGGTGGACGATTATCTGATCATCGCCAGCGACAAGGTCCGCTCGGGCGAGGGCAAATTGCCGGCCTCGACCTTCAAGGTCCCGAACGCGCTGATCGCGCTCGAGACGGGGGTGGTGCAGGACCCCGACAAGGATGTCTTCAAGTGGGACGGCACAACCCGCAGCATCGAGGCCTGGAACAGGGATCACACGCTGCGCTCGGCGCTCGCCGTGTCGGCGTTTCCGGTGTTCCAGGAGATCGCCCGCCGCATCGGCGAGGAGCGGATGAAGAAATATCTCGAGATCATCGACTACGGCAACCGCGACATCGGCGGCGGCATCGACCAGTTCTGGGTGACCGGCAATTTGCGGATCGATCCGGTGCAGCAGATCGATTTCCTCGACCGGCTGCGCCGCGGTGTGCTGCCGGTCGGCAAGCGCAGCCAGCAGCTGGTGTGCGACATTCTCC
Source organism: Bradyrhizobium ferriligni (assembly GCF_056837965.1). Taxonomy (NCBI): domain Bacteria; kingdom Pseudomonadati; phylum Pseudomonadota; class Alphaproteobacteria; order Hyphomicrobiales; family Nitrobacteraceae; genus Bradyrhizobium; species Bradyrhizobium ferriligni. The sequence continues at coordinate 1,027 of NZ_JBXEJO010000113.1, read as the reverse complement.
CCGTCACGAAAGTCGGCGAGAGCGTCATCCGCGCCAAGACCGGCTTGACCGACAAGGAGCACGGCTCGCTCGGCTGGCTGGTCGGCTGGGCCGAGAAGGGCACCGACATCACGGTGTTCGCGATGAACATGGACTGCAAGACGCAGGCGCAGACCGATGCGCGGATGAGCGTCACGCAGCAATGCCTCACCGATATCGTCGCGCTGTGATGACCTGATCTGCGTGTTCATCGCTGGCTGGCGCTACGTAGCTCGACTAGCATCCTCCGATAAAATCAAGCGGAGGAATCATGCATTCAGCAACCGTCTGGCTCTCGTCGCTCACGCTGGCCGCGGCCGGCGGCTGGCTCGCGGCAACGGTGTTTTCGGCGCCGGCCACCAGCAAGGAGCCGCGCTTCCCGCAGCTCACGATGGAGCAGCTCAGCGACCTGCAAAAACCGCTCGGCGAGCAGATCATGAAGGTGTCGAGCGTCGGCATCGGCGGTCCCTACAATCCGATGATCCGGAGCCCGGTGCTCGGCCAGCGGCTCTACGATCTGTTTTATTATCTGCGCTGGCAGACCTCGGTGCCGACACGGCTGAACGAGTTCGCGATCCTGATCATCGGCCGGCAGTGGCGCTCGCAGGTCGAGTGGTTCGCGCACGCGCCGCTCGCCGCCAAGGCCGGCCTGCCGCCCGACGTCATCGCCGAGCTGAAGGCCGGTAACCGGCCGTCGAAGATGGCCGACGACGAGGCGGTCGTGTACGACTTCGTCACCGAGCTGACCACGACCAGGAAAATCTCCGACGAGACCTATGCGCGGGCCAAGAAGATCTTCAACGATCAGCAGATCGTCGACCTCACCGCCGTCGCCGGCAATTACGTGATGGTGGCGATGATCCTGGCGATGGCGGAGGAGACCGTGCCGCCGGGCAAGGAGGAGCCGTTCAAGGTGGGCGAGAAGTAGGGCGCCACTGCGTCGGGTGGCTGCCAGCGCAATCGCGAATGCGGTGTGCTCCCTCTCCCGCTTGCGGGGGAGGGTTGGGGT
>NZ_JBXEJO010000112.1:0-21410 GCF_056837965.1 Bradyrhizobium ferriligni | reverse complement strand
CTCCCAGGAATAACCCATCCCCCGCCTCGCTCGCGTCATGACGGGCGCGTGCGAACGCGCGTCCGGCGATAACAAGAACAAGCAGGATGGGTTTGATGACGGGTTTGGATGGGACGCACGCGGTGGCGTCGGTGGTGGCGCTGCATTGCTCGCTGGGGTCGGGACGGCAATGGACCAAGCTTGCGGCGGCGCTCGGCGGCGACCGGTTCATGGCGCCGGATATTTCCGGCTATGGCGTTGCGGCCTGCGGGCGCGACTGGCCGCGGACGCTGGATGGCGAGATCGCGCGGCTCGAGCCCTGGCTCGCCAGGGCCGACGGGCCGATCCATCTGATCGGGCATTCCTATGGCGGGGCGCTCGCGTTTCGGCTGGCGACCACGTCGCCTTATGCGCAACACGTTCGCAGCCTGACGCTGATCGAGCCGGTGCTGCCGACGTTGCTGCGCGACACGCCCGCCGATGCGCGGCTGTACGACCGCTTCACGCGGATCGCGCAGATCGTCTCAAGGAATATTGTCGACGGCGCCGTGATGGAGGCGGTCGAGGCGTTCACCGCGTTCTGGGCTGGCTCCGGGCCGCGCGAGCAGTTCTCGCCGAGCGGGCGGCTGCGGATGATCGAGCAGGCCGACAAGCTGCCTTGCGATTTCAACGCCGCGCTCGATCTTGACGGGGTGGCGGAAGCCGCGCGTGGCTTGAAGGTGCCGACGCTGCTGCTGTCGGGCGGGCTGTCGCCCTATGTGACGCAGCGCATTGTCGCAAAACTCGCCGCGCTGATCGATGGCGCCGAGTTGCGGCATCTGCCGGCCGCCGGCCACATGCTGCCGGTGACGCATGCCGATCGGGTCAACCCGGAGATCCTGCGGCACATCTGGCGTGCCGAGGAGCTGACGAAGCTGGAGCTGGCGGCGGATACCGGGCCGGCCGACGCGGCGCAGCCGGCTGGCTCGGTCAGGCGGCATCTGGTATTCAGGAGGCCCTCATTTTGGGAATAGTTTGCCGATGATTTTGCCTCGCACGCGCGCCTCAGCCCTCGCCGCCTCCGCGCTGCTCGTGCTCGCGGCTTCTCCCGCGCTTGCCGCGGGCGAGGCCGACGCCGTGCCGAAGGGCGCGGCGGTGACGGTGTTGAAGGCCGCAAAGTTCTGCTTCGGCAATATCGTCGAGGTCTCCGGCATCGTGCTGCCGCGCGACGAGCAGCAGATCCGGCCCGACCGTTTTGGCTTGAAGGTGGCGGAGGTGCTGGTCGATCCCGGCGACACCGTCACCGCCGGCCAGGCGCTGGCGAAGCTGACCGACGGCGCCAACTCGGTCAACGTCACGGCGCCGGTGGCGGGCACGATCTCGGCGTCGTCGGCGATCGTCGGCGCGCCGGCATCGGGCAAGGACGCGCTGTTCTCGATCATCGCCAAGAGCGAGTACGACCTGGTCGGCATGGTGCCGACCCGCGACATCGCCAAGCTGAAGACCGAGCAGACGGCGCAGCTCAAGATCCTCGGCGCCGGCGATCTCGACGGCAAGGTGCGGCGGATCGCGCCGACGGTCGAGCCGAACAGCCAGCTCGGCCAGGTGTTCATCGGCATCGGCGCGAACAAGCGGCTGCTGGTGAATTCGTCCGGCCGCGCCCAGATCAAGACCGGGCAAAGCTGCGGCGTCGCGGTGCCGCTGACCGCGATCCTCTATTCCACCGCCGGCACCGTGGTGCAGGTGGTGCGCGGCGGCCGCGTCGAGACGCGGCGGGTCGAGACCGGATTGATGTCGGCGGGACAGGTCGAGATCCGCGACGGCATCCAGGAAGGCGACATCGTCGTCGCCCGCGCCGGCGCGCTGCTGCGCGAGGGCGATCCGGTGCGGCCGGTGGGCGCGAGTGCGGATGCGAAGTAGGGGGTGTAGGCGACGCCACACTGACAGTGTCGTCCCGGGCAAGCGAAGCGCGACCCGGGACCCATAACCACGAATGTGAATTGTCTGAAGAGCTGTGGCCACAGCGCGCTTCAACAATGCGGCCCTGTGGTTATGGGTCCCGGCTTTCGCCGGGACGACGTGGGGAAAGAGCTAGGACTTTCAGCCGCCGAGCTTGATGTCTTCCAGCAGCGAGGACGACACGCTCGGCACCTGCTCGCCTTCGCTGGCGCGCGAGATCGCGACGCGGGTCTTGTTGAAGGCGCTCTCGGCGCCGGCCTGGGCGTTGAGGTTGTTGAGCAGCTCGGAGACCAGCACGCTGTTCGGCGCCTTGCTGTCGTCGGCGACCTTGCCCGGCGTCGCCGAGCTCAGCACGATGGAGTTCTCCGGCGGGCTGATCGGCGCGAGACCGTGCGAGAAGGCGCGGAAGCGGCGCTCATAGGGATTGCGACGCGAGGCGTCGAGCACGACGAGCTTGGCCTTGGCGCCGCGCTCCTTCATCGCATCGAGCACGGACTCGACGCTGACGCCGGTGCGCTTGACGTCGGCTTCCTTCCAGATCGTGGCATCGACCGGGATCATGTAGCTTTCACGGCCGACCTGCACGCCGTAGCCGCCGAAGAACAGCATCACGACGGTGTCGGGCCGAATCTTGGCCTTCATGCGCTCGACCGCGCGGAACATGTCGTCCTTGGTCGCATCCTCGACCACGTCGACGTCAAAGCCCTCGCGGCGCAGTGCCGTCGACAAGGTGCGGGCATCGTTGATCGGCTGGGCCAGCGGCGCCGCGGCATCCGGATAGTGGCCATTGCCGATGATCAGCGCGAGGCGGGAGGTACCGACGGGAATGCTGCCGGTCTGCTCTGACGTGACCGACCCGACCGCCCCCTTGGCGACATCGAGCGTCCGCTTGTTGAGCGCGGCATGGGCGCCAATCGCCAGCGACACCGTGCCGGCCACCGCGACGCAGACGGCGATGGTGCGGCGGGAAATGCGAAGCTGCCTAAGGTCCATAGCGTTCCTAAGTCCCAATTCTTATCCCGATGGCGCTCAAGCGAAGATCGCGCCAGTTAGTCGCGTCAAAGACGTTCAGGTTTAATGGGGTTGAGGTGTGTGTGCCGTTGAATTGAACTCAATTTGCGGCGCCGCAACAAACGCTCCTTTAACCCGGACGGCCGCTCGGGGCAACCCGAATTGCCGCATGCTGCCGCCCGGCAGAGGCCATTGACGCCGTTAAAATCCCGTTACGTGATCTTAGTCACATTTGTGTTTTGTAGGGATTCATGTAGCTTTCCAAAGGCTTGCGAGTTTTGGGGCAGAGCGACTGGAAACACCGTCGGGCGGCGGCGTTAACCGGTTCCTCGGGAAAGGGGATTCTTTGAGCTTCTTGGGCCTTCACGAGATCGCAGGCGCGGTGTGCCGGTCGCTGACCGTCAAAAAGGACGGCCCTTCGCTGTACGAGGTCTGCGACCCCGTGCTGCAGGCCTATCGCGGCGGCGATGCCCATCTCGGAAAATTCTACCGGACCGCACTCGGCAACCCGCCGCTGCGCGCGCTGCTCCGCCGCACCGGCCTGCCCGCGCTCAACGATCCCGACCGCCTCGCCGGCCTGCGCGCGGCGCTCACCGCGGCGCGCGACGTCGAGGCGCCGGACTGGGCCGCGATCGGCACGCCCGTCGCAGCATTGATGGACGGTATTGGCGTGCGCCACCCGGCCCCGCCGCCCGCGACCGCACCTGGCCGCCCGCCGGAGATCGCCGAGATCGACCGCGTGATCCGCCTGACCGGCGCGCATCTCCTGCGCTCGTTCGGCAGGAACGGCTTCATCCCGACCTATGCCGCCTTCAATTTGATCGGCGACCCCGACGTCGGCGGGCGCGAGCTGCTGATGGCGCTGACCGGGCTGAACGCACGCGGCTACAAGAACTCGACCTTGCTGTTCAACCTGGCGCGGATCTTCATCGCGCATTCGCCGGCGCGCGCGCTGATCAACCCGGCCTGGCGCGGCATCGCCGAGCCGATGTGGGAGCCGGTGCAGATCCGCCACCGCTCTGCCTATTACGATGCCTTCTTCACCGAGGCGCTGCTGGGCTTCGTCGAGACCGGGCTTGCCGCGCCGGATGAGGCGAGCGCCGCCCGTCGCGTGATCGCCGACATGGTGGACTTTTGCCTGAAGACCAGCGCCGAGGAGGTGCCGTCGCATGACGGCTCGACGGTGAAGGTCATCACCGCGCTGGCGCCGGGGCGGCATCCGCGCTTCTCGCGCTTCTTCGCCCAGATCAAGCAGGATCTCGGCTTCGGCATCTATGTGCCGGACTGCGACACCACGGCGTGCTCGTTCTCGGCCGCGACCCAGGCCGGCTCCGACGATCCGATCCTGCAACAGCCGCTGCTCGACTTCTACCGCGGCTACCAGGTGCGATCGGGCGCCAACGAGCCGCGCGTCACCGTGCCGCTCAACGACAACATCGATTACGATGGCGGCGTCGTCACCTGGATCGACAATCTCGCCGGCGAGCGGCCCTATGGCAACGACCTCGATCCGACGCTGAACCTCGACATCCTCGAGGTCTCGTTCCGCAACCTCGCCCGCTGGCAGATCATCGAGACGCCGCAGCGGCTGGAGACGGTGCATCGCATCATCGCCTTCCAGAAACATCTGGTCGAAAGCGGCGCGTTCAAAAATCCGCGCTCGCACATCTATTATCTGCCCGAGCTCTATTCGGCCTATTTTGGCCGCTGCTACGCCGCCTTCGTCGCGCTGCCGCTGGCGGCGCAGCGCATCATCGATCCCGGCAACGTGTTCGCGCTGATCCGCGCCCGCGTGCTCGGCTATGTCACGCACGAGCTGATCGCCCACGAGATGAACCCGTTCGACGCCGCGCTGGCGCTGATGGCGCTGGCGCATCTTGGCGCCGAGGTCTCGACCTTCACGCCGGCGCTGCACTGCATCGTGCAGGGCCTCGGCGAGGGTGGCCGCAAGGGGCCCTACCGGGCCTATGAGTGGAATAAGATGAAGACGCCGACCCGCATCCTGGTCGGCGGGCCGGAGGTGACCTCGGCTTTCGTGCTGATGGCGCTGGCGCTGGCGAAGCGACGAATGGCCACGGTGTAGTTTCGTAGCCCGGATGGAGCGCAGCGAAACCCATCAATATTGTCCGCGCCGTGAGATGATGGGTTTCGCTACGCTCTACCCATCCTACGAACCGACGAAGACGAACGGCGCATTGATAGCCGGATGACGCGAAGTTGAAACTGGCGGAAACGCAACAGCACTGGCACGGTCGCCCAATTGCCCGCACAATCGTTGGGCACTGACCACTGCACGCTAAAAGCCATTTGAACGATAAGAACCTGGCCGGGAACGCCGATGTTCAAGACGCTGCTCACCGCGGGCCTGCTGCTCTCGCTGCCGACGCTGGCTGCCGCCGCCGACATCACCGGCGTGCCGAAGATCCGCGACGGCGACCAGCTCATGATCGGCAGCGTCCGCATCCGGCTCGCAGGCATCGACGCGCCGTCGACCGACCAGCTCTGCCTCAACACCAAGGGCGAGCGCTGGACCTGCGGCGTCGCCGCGCGCGACGAGCTGATCAAGCATGCCGGCAGCAAGACCTGGACCTGCCATGCCCGCTCGGTCGATCGCCGCGGCCGCACCATCGCGCGCTGCGAGGTCGATGGCGAGGACATCCAGAAATGGCTGGTCGCGAGCGGCTGGGCGCTGGCCTACACCCGCGCCTCGCATGACTACGAAGCCGACGAGAGGGCCGCGCGTGAGGCAAAAGCCGGGATGTGGCAGGGTGCCTTCATCGCGCCGTGGGACTGGCGGGTGCGCAACAAGAAGACCACCGTGCTCGGCGCGGTGAAGCCGCCGGACGGCGCCAACGCGATCCTGCTCGCCTCGGCCTCCGGCCCGGTGGCGCCCTCGCCCGACTGCACCATCAAGGGCAACGTCAACCGCTCCGGCGAATGCATCTTTCACCAGCGGACCAGCCGCTGGTACGCCAAGATCGAGATGAAGATCAGCAAGGGCACGCGCTGGTTCTGCTCGGTCGAGGAGGCCGAGGCCGCCGGCTGCCGCGAGACGCGGCGCTGACGCCTGATGGAATGAGATTGACGTGCAGCCGCGACGGCTGTCTGCTCTCTCTCCCGGTTGCGGGGTCCGAGGCGAGCGAAGCTCGCTCTCGAGGCTGGGGTGGGGGTCTCGCCGCGAATCATATTCCGGAGATAGCCCCCACCCGGATCGCATCTTCGATGCGATCCGACCTCCCCCGCAAGCGGGAGAGGTGAAGGGAACACTATGACCGATACCGGGGTCAATCAGCAGAAGCCTCGCCGGCGCAGCCGCCTCCGGCAAGCGCAGATGCTGTTGCTGTTCGTCCTGGCGATCTACCTGATCGCGGCCTATCTGCTGCTGCCGGCGTTGTGGACGCATTACGAGCATCAGAAGGGCCTCGCCAATCTGCCGATGGTGACGCGCACCGCGCAGGGCATTCCCGGCGATCCGATGAATGTCGGGCTGATCGGCGACAAGCGGGACGTGGTCTGCGCGATGCACGAGGCCGGCTGGTTTCCGGCCGATCCGGTGACGCTGAAATCCTCGATCGAGATCGTGGGCAGCGTGCTGCTCGATCGTCCCTACAAGGATGCGCCGGTGAGCAACCTGTTCTATCTCGACCGCCGCGAGGATCTCGCCTTCGAGCGGCCGGTCGGATCGAGCGCGGATCGCCGCAACCATGTCCGGTTCTGGAGGGTGCTCGATCAGGGCGAGGAGAAGCGTCCGGTATGGCTGGGCGCTGCGACGCTCGACCGCAGCGTCGGCATCAGCCACTACACCGGCGCGGTGACGCATCACATCGCGGCCGATCTCGACGCCGAACGCGGGCTGCTCGCCACGGACCTCGAGTCCGCCGGCATGGCCACCGCGAAATATCAGGTGACCGGCATCGGCCCGACCTTCAACGGCCGCAATGGCGGCGGCGATCCCTATTACACCGACGGCGAAATCTGGGTGCTGCGGCTGGTCGAGGCCTGCCGCAAGAACACCGGCACCGTCGAGCAGCTCCCGAGCCCCGCCGCGACCGAGTTCAAGGACCAGGTCTGGCGCGCGGTCGTCGAAGCGATCGGCAAATAGAGGCTAAAACCGCTTCGCACTTTTCCGGATCATGCTGTCCCGCGGTTTTGGAAACGCTGGATTGCTTCGTCCGGCTCGCAATCGAAGCCGCGATGGAATATTCTCCGCGCCTGACCCCTCACACGCATGATTTGCGTTGCTTTATCCAAAAGGAACAGGACGATGACCGTTCGCGCGGGCCGGGAATTTCTGGCCATCCCCGGGCCCACCACGATGCCCGATCAGGTGCTGCAGGCCATGCACCGCCCGGCGCTCGACATCTACTCCAACGAAATGGTCGAACTGACTGACAGCCTGCTGCGCGACCTCTCGAGGCTGTTCGCCACCCAGGGCAAGTCCTACATCTACATCTCCAACGGCCACGGCGCCTGGGAGGCGACGCTCTCCAACGTGCTGTCGCGCGGCGACAAGGTGCTGGTGCTGGAGAGCGGGCGCTTCGCGATCGGCTGGGGCCAGGCCGCGGCCGCGATGGGCGCCGAGGTCGAGGTGCTGAAGGGCGACTGGCGCCGCGCGATCCGTCCGGCCGAGGTCGAGGAGCGGCTGCGGCGCGACAAGGAGCACACCATCAAGGCGATCCTGGTGGTGCAGGTCGACACCGCGTCGGGCGCCTATAACGACATCGAGGCGATCGGCAAGGCGATCAAGGCCGCCGGCCATCCTGCATTATACATGGTCGACACCGTGGCCTCGCTCGGCTGCATGCCGTTCGAGATGGACAAATGGTATGTCGACGTCGCGATGTCGGGCTCGCAGAAGGGCCTGATGACGCCGCCCGGCCTCGGCTTCGTCGCCGCCAATGACCGCGCCTGGGACGCCCACAAGAAAGCCGATCTGCGCACGCCCTATTGGGACTGGACCGAGCGCGAGGGCTCGGAGCACTACCGCAAATATGCCGGCACCGCGCCGGTGCATCTGCTGTTCGCGCTACGCGAGGCGATCAACATGCTGCACGCCGAAGGCCTGGAGAATGCGCATCTGCGGCATCGGCTGCTCGGCGAAGCCGTGCGCCGCGCAGTCGCCGTCTGGGCCGAGGGACAGGTGCTCGGCTTCAACATCACTGAGCCCGCCGAACGTTCCAACACCGTGACGACGGTCACCGTGAAGGGCGCCGATCCCGCCGCGATCCAGCGCTACGCCAAGGAGAAATGCGGCGTGGTGCTCGGCACCGGCATCGGCGATTTGCAGGGCCAGGCCTTCCGCATCGCGCATATGGGTCACGTCAACGCGCCGATGATCCTCGGCACGCTCGGCGTCGTCGAGGTCGCGCTGACAGCGCTGAACATCCCGCACGGCAAGGCCGGCGCCGACGCCGCCATCCAGTGGCTCGGCGAGAACGTGAAGGCGTAGGCCGAGGCGGCCCGAGGCTTTAACCCGTCATCCTGAGGAGCCCGCCAAAGGCGGGCGTCTCGAAGGATCGACGGCCGCGCTCCCGCCGCGCGCGAATCGGAGTGCGCGGAAATAGCCGGGCCGTACATCCTTCGAGGCTCGCTCCGCTCGCACCTCAGGATGACGGGATCGGCGTCCGCGGGATCAGAGATAGACGCTCATCCTATTGACCGTGGCGATGATTGCACCATGATGCCCTCGCACGGTCTGCGTGGATTATCGCATGGGCGTCTACGTCTACAAGCTTCGCTGTGCCGACGAGTCCTTCTACGTCGGCAGTGCCACGGGCGACGATCTCGCGCCGCGCATCGGACAGCACAACACGGGTGCTTTCCCAGGCTATACCTACAAACGTCGACCAGTGGTCCTCGTCTGGTCAGAGTATTTCGATCGCGTCACTGACGGTATCGCTGCGGAACGGCAGATCAAGGGCTGGAGTCGAGCGAAGAAAGAAGCTCTGATTCGGTCGGATTGGGCCACGATCAGCCGACTGGCTCGTCGACGCAGAACGACCCCTTCCCCGTCATCCTGAGGAGGCCGCGGAGCGCCCGTCTCGAAGGATCGACGGCCACGCTCCCGCCGCGAGAGAATCGGAGCACGCCGCGATAACCGGGCCGTGCATCCTTCGAGACGCGCGCAAGGGCGCGCTCCTCAGGATGACGGAAGAGTGGTCGGGGATAACGCAACGAAAAGGTGCCACGACTTTTTGACGGGGCACGAACACTTTCCGTCGTCATCATTTTCCGCTTTACTGCCGGCAACAGCCGGGCACGGATCCCTGCGACACAACAAAATGGAGGGACCGCTTGGCATCGGTGGAATTGCGCGGCCTGGTCAAGCGGTTTGGATCGTTTGTCGCGGTTGATGATGTTTCGCTCACGATCGATCATGGCCAGCTGGTCTGTCTGCTCGGGCCGTCCGGCTGCGGCAAGACCACGACGCTGCGGCTGATCGCCGGGTTCCTCGAACCATCCGACGGCGAGATCCGCGTCGGCGACCGCGTGGTGTCGTCGAAGGCGCGCACGCTGCCGCCCGAGCAACGCAACATGTCGATGATCTTCCAGAGCTACGCGCTGTGGCCGCACATGACCGTGGCGGAGAACATCGTCTACGGCCTGCGCTTGCGCAAAATGGATCGCGACACCATCGCCAAAAAGCTCGCCGCGATCCTGGCGACCACCAAGCTGGAACCGCTGGCGCAACGCTATCCGGGCGAGCTCTCCGGCGGCCAGCAGCAGCGCGTCGCGCTGGCGCGCGCGCTGATCGTCGGCCCCGAGACGCTGCTGCTCGACGAGCCCTTGTCCAATCTCGACGCCAATCTGCGCGAGGAGATGCGGTTCGAGATCCGCCGCCTGCACGATGAATATCGCTACACCACGGTCTACGTCACCCACGACCAGTCCGAGGCGATGACGACAGCCGACCTGATTGCGGTGATGAATGCCGGCAAGATCGACCAGCTCGGCAGCCCTGAGGACATCTATGCGCGGCCGGAATCCGAATTCGTCGCGCGCTTCATCGGCGCCGCCAATGTGATCAAGGGCACCGCGCGCGATGCGAACCACGTGGAGTTCGCCGGTGCAACGCTCGCGGTGGTCGGCGCCACGCTGACGGCCGGCCAGAGCGCGCCGGTGGCGATCCGCCAGCATGAGATCCAGCTCGCGACGCAAGCGCCCGCCGCCGCGCAGCAGAACACACTCAAAGCCATCGTGACGCGGCAGGTCTATCTCGGCATGAATCGCGACTACATGGTGGAAACCGCTGACGGTACATCGCTGCGGGTGACCACGCCGACCGAAACCGTGGTCGAGAAAGGCAGCGAGGTGTGGCTGACCTTGCCGCCCGCGCGCTGCCGGGCGCTCGGCCGATAACAACAAGAAGCGGAGCGACGCAATGCGGAAGCCGGTTTCCAGACGCGATGTCCTGAAAGGCTCTGCGGCGCTTGCGGCCGGCACGGTGTTCGCTTCACCGGCACGCGCCGCTGCACCTGCGCCGGTCGCGATCACGCCCGATCTCGTCGCGGCCGCGACCAAGGAAGGCAAGCTCGTGTTCTATTCGTCGATGGACCTGCCGGTCGGCGAAAAGCTCGGCAAGGCGTTCGAGGCCGCTTATCCCGGCATCACCGTGCAGATCGAGCGCTCAGGCTCGGAGCGGCTGTTCCAGCGCGTGGCGCAGGAATTCGATTCCAACATCCACGCCGCCGACGTCGTCAACAGCGCCGATGCCTCGCATTTCATCCCCTGGAAGAAAAGCGGCTGGCTGATGCCGTTCGTGCCCGAAGACGTCGCGAAGCATTTTCCCGACAACTACCGCGACCCCGACGGAATGGCCGTGACCACGCGGCTGTGGCTGTCGTCGATCGCCTACAACACCAACCTGGTGAAGGCGGAGGACGCGCCGAACAGCTTTGCCGACCTGCTCGACCCGAAGTGGATGGGCAAGATGGTGAAGGGCCATCCGGCCTATAGCGGCACCATCATGACCACGACGTTCCAGATCGTGCGCGAGCTCGGCTGGCCGTATCTGGAGAAGCTATCCAAGCAGCGCGTGATGCAGGTGCAGTCCTCGACCGATCCGCCGAAAAAACTCTCGCTCGGCGAACGCGCGGTGATGGCCGACGGCAATGAATATGGCATCGTGCTCTTGAAGGAAGCCGGACAACCGGTCGAGCCGGTCTATCCAACCGAGGGCACGCCGACGATCTCGGGTCCCACAGGCATCTTCGCCGGTGCGCCGCATCCGAACGCCGCAAAGCTGTTTCAGGCCTGGCTGCACACCCGCGAGACCCAGCAATTCTTCGTCGACTTCACCGGCCAATATTCGCTGCACGCCCAGGTGCAGCCGAAGGCCGGCCGGCGCAAGCTTTCCGACATCAAGCTGATGAAAGAGGATCCGGCGGGGGTGGAAGCGATGACCGAAGAGATCAAGACGCGCTATGCGCGGCTGTTTCGGGTGTAAGCGATGGAGGTCGCGGCGCACGCTTTCTTGCCTCGCCCCGCTTGCGGGGAGAGGCCGGCGCGCATCGCAAGATGCGCGGCGGGTGAGGGGGACTCTCCGCGTGCTGCGCTCGCCGAAGCAGCCCCTCGCCCCACCCCTCCAAGAGCAAGCTTCGCTTGTCTCGACCCCGCAAGAGCGGGGCGAGGGAGCTGAGGCAGTTCACCGCGGGTCAACATGACAACAACAACCACCTCTCCGGCCTTCAAACCCCGCATCGACTGGACACGGCCCGTGCTGTGGCTGTTCGCAGCCGTGCTCATCCTCTTGATCCTGCTGCCGCTGTCGTGGCTCGCGGTGTTCGCCTTCACCGACAAGAGCCGGCATCCGACGCTGCAGAACTTCGTCACGCTGTTCAGCAATCCCGATTTCCTCGATCCGCTGCTGACGACCGCGATCATCGCGACCACGTCGGCGCTGATCTGCTGCATCGTCGCAGCGCCGATCAGCTGGCTGGTGTCGCGCACCGACATGCCGGGACGGCAGACCATTCGCGCACTGGTGACGGCCTCGTTCGTGACGCCGCCGTTTCTCGGCGCAGTCGCCTGGGAGTTGCTGGCGGCGCCGAACTCCGGGCTGCTGAACCAGCTCTACCGGCTGTTCGCCGGCGACGATGCCGACGCGCTGTTCAACATCTATTCGATGACCGGGATCATCTTCGTGATCTCCTGCTACACGTTCCCGTTCGTGTTCGTGCTGGTGGCCAATGCGCTCGACACCATGCCGGGCGAGCTGGAAGATGCGTCGGCGATCCTTGGCGGCAATGCCTGGACCACCGCACGGCGGGTGACCATCCCGCTGGCGCTGCCCGCGCTGGTCGCGGGCGCCCTGATCGCGTTCCTGCAGGCGATGACGCTGTTCGGCTCACCGGCGATCCTGGCGCTGCCGGCCGGCTTCCACACCATGACGACCAAGATCTGGAGCCTGTTCCAGTATCCGCCGAAGCTCGAGCTCGCGGCCGCCGCCGCGGTGCCACTGCTGGTGCTGACCATCTTGCTGCTGCAGGGCCAGAAGGCGCTGCTCGGCCGCCGCGGCTATTCAGTGATCGGCGGCAAGTATGGCGCGCCGCGCCGGGTCGAATTGCGCGGCTGGCGCTGGGCCGCGCTCGGCTTCTGCCTCTTGGTGCTGCTCAACCCGGTGTTCCTGCCTTACCTCGCGCTGCTCAACGCCGCATTCTCGCCGAACGCGACCACGCTGGTGACGCCGTCGACGGCGACGCTGCACAACATCGTCTTCGTGTTCACCGAGCTGTCGTCGACCCAGCTCGCGCTCAAGAACACCGTGATCCTCGGCACCGCGACCGCGACGATCGGCACCATCCTCGCGCTCGTCATCGCCTATGTCACAACGCGCAAGGTGATCGCGGGCCACCGCGTGCTCGGCTTCCTCGCCACCGCGCCGGTCGCGGTGCCCGGCATCGTGCTCGGCGTCGGCCTGTTCCTGAGCTACACGCGGCCGCCCTTCGTGCTCTACGGCACGCTGTGGATCCTGCTGCTCGCGTTCCTCACCATCAATTTGCCCTCGGCCTATCAGCAATTGCAGGCGGCGTTCTCGACCATCCATCCCGAGCTCGAGGAGGCGAGCCGCATCCTCGGCGCGACGCGGTTGCAGGCGCTGCGCCAGATCACAGCGCCGCTGCTGCGCACCGGCGTGATCGCAACCTGGTGCTTCATCTTCATCGGCGTGATGCGGGAACTGTCGGCGGCGATCGTGTTGTTCACCTCGCAGACCAAGGTGCTGTCGGTCCTGATCTACGACCTCAACGAAGGCGGCGACCTCGCGGCGATCGCGGTGCTCGGCATCGCGATGTTGGTGATCACCTTCGCCGTGGTGCTGGCGGTGAACCGGATTCCGATGTCCGGCGGCAATGCGGGGGCGAGGCTACGGAACGGCTAGCTCGCTCTGCCGCGTGCGGGCACGCGAATAGGTGCGCCATCTGGCAATCGCCACATTCATCCCGATATAAAGCGGAACCCCGCACCATGAGGATCGTGTGACCAAATCCGCCATCACAACATCGCCCCCGGTCGCGCCGCGCCGGCCGCATTCCTTCACCACCCACGGCATCACGGTGACCGACGATTATGCGTGGATCAAGGATCCGAAATGGCAGGAGGTGCTGCGCGATCCCTCGATCCTCGATCCCGATATCCGGAGCTATCTCGAAGCCGAGAACGGCTACACCGAGAGCCTGCTCGGCCACACCGACGGCTTGCAGAAGCGGCTGGTCAAGGAGATGCGCGGGCGGATCAAGGAGGACGATTCCAGCGTGCCGTCGCCGGACGGCCCGTTCGCCTATTTCCGCAAGTTCCGCGAGGGCGGTCAGCACGAGCTGTACTGCCGCACGCCGCGCGACGGCGGCGACGCGCATGTCGTGCTCGACGGCGACGCGCTGGCGAAGGACCACAAATATTTCAGGTTCGGCGGCAGCCGGCATTCCAACGATCACCGCCTGCACGCCTGGAGCGCCGACACCAAGGGCTCCGAATATTTCTCGATCCGGGTGCGCGACTGGGCCACCGGCGGCGATCTCGAGGACCTCGTCGAGGAGACCGACGGCGGCGTGGTGTGGGCCGCGGATTCCAAGAGCTTCTTCTACGTCAAACTCGACGACAATCACCGGCCGATGCAGGTGTGGCGGCACAAGCTCGGCACCAGACAGGCCGACGACACCCTGATCTATGAGGAGCAGGATTCCGGCTGGTTCACCCATCTGCACGAGAGCGCGAGCGGCCGCTTCTGCGTGATCGCGGGCGGCGACCATGAGACCTCCGAGCAGCGGCTGATCGATCTTTCCGATCCCGACGCGCCGCCGCGCCTCGTCGCGGCACGCGAGGAAGGCGTGCAATATTCGATCGCCGACCGCGGCGACGAGCTGTTCATCCTGACCAATGCCGACGACGCCATCGACTTCAAGGTGGTCACCGCGCCGCTCGCCGCGCCCGAGCGCGCCAACTGGCGCGACCTGATCCCGTATCGCGAGGGCGTCTATGTGCTCGACGTCGAGCTCTATGCCGGCCACATGGTGCGGCTGGAGCGCGCCAATGCGCTGCCGGCGATCATCATCCGCGACCTCAGGAGCGGCGAGGAGCACGCGATCGCCTTCGACGAGGCGGCCTATTCGCTCGACACCATGGGCGGCTACGAGTTCGACACCACCAACTTACGTTTTGCCTATTCGTCGATGACGACGCCGTCGGAAGTCTATGACTACGACATGGCAACGCGCACGCGGAGCTTGCGCAAGCGCCAGGAGATTCCGTCCGGCCACAACCCGGCCGACTACGTCACCACGCGCATCATGGCGACCTCGCATGACGGCGCGCAGGTGCCGGTCTCGATCCTGCATCGCAGGGATTTCGTTCGCGACGGCAAGGCCCCGCTCCTGCTGTATGGCTACGGCTCCTACGGCATGGCGATGCCGGCGTCGTTTGCCGCCAACCGGCTGTCGCTGGTCGACCGCGGCTTTGTCTACGCGATCGCCCATATCCGCGGCGGCGCCGACAAGGGCTGGGGCTGGTATCTCGACGGCAAGCGCGAGAAGAAGACCAACACGTTCGACGATTTCGCCGCCGCCGGGCGTGCGTTGATCGAGACGAAATACACCGGTGAAAAGCGCATCGTCGGCCATGGCGGCTCGGCGGGCGGCATGTTGATGGGCGCAGTCGCCAACCGCGCCGGTGAGCTGTTCGCCGGCATCGTCGCCGAAGTGCCGTTCGTCGACGTGCTCAACACCATGCTCGACGACACGCTGCCGCTGACGCCGCCGGAATGGCCGGAATGGGGCAATCCGATCGAGAGCGCGAAGGATTTCCGCACCATCCTGTCCTATTCGCCCTACGACAATGTTGCGGCCAAGGACTATCCGGCGATCCTGGCGATGGGCGGGCTCACCGATCCGCGCGTCACCTATTGGGAGCCGGCGAAATGGATCGCGCGGCTGCGCGCCACCATGAGGGGCGGCGGCCCGGTGCTGCTTCGCACCAACATGGGCGCCGGGCACGGCGGCGCCTCGGGCCGCTTCAACCGCCTCGACGAGGTCGCGATCGTCTATGCGTTCGCGCTGTGGGCGGTCGGGATGGCGGACAAGGCGGAGGTGTAGGGCACCATAGCCGGGATATCTCCCCATCGTCGTCCTGGCGAAAGCCAGGACCCATACTGCGTGATCCATCGAGCAAGGAAGTCGCAGTACCACGGCACGCAACGCAACTGGCTGTCTTCGCCAAACTCCTCCCTGTGGTTATGGGTCCCTGCTTTCGCAGGGACGACAGCGGAGGGCGGGGCGAAAAAAGCTACCGCCCCTTCGCCTTCCGCCACGCCGCGAAATCCTTCAGCGTCTGCTCGTCGGTCGCGGGATAGAGCCCGAAGATGCCGCGGCCGTTCTGGACCTGCTCGGTGACGAAATCCTCGAACGCGGTCATCTCGAACGTTTCGTCGGCGATCTCATCGGCGAAATGCGCCGGGATCACGATGACGCCGTCGCTGTCGCCGAGGATGACATCGCCGGGAAACACCGGCGCATCGCCGCAGCCGATCGGCACGTTGATCTCGATCGCCTGATGCAGCGTCAGGTTGGTCGGCGCGCTCGGGCGATGATGAAAGGCCGGGAAGCCGAGCCGCGCGATCTCGGCCGAATCCCGGAAGCCGCCGTCGGTGACGACGCCGGCGCAGCCGCGCTTCATCAGCCGCGTCACCAGGATCGCGCCGGCCGACGCGGCGCGCGCATCCTTGCGGCTGTCCATCACCAGCACCGCGCCCACGGGACAATCCTCGATCGCCTTGCGCTGCGGATGCGCGCGATCGCGGAACACCTCGATTGTGTTGAGGTCCTCGCGCGCCGGCATGTAACGCAGCGTGAAGGCCTCGCCGACCATGGTCGGCTGATCCGGACCGAGCGGATGAACATCCTGGATCATCTGGATGCGGAAGCCGCGCTTGA
Organism: Bradyrhizobium ferriligni; assembly: GCF_056837965.1. NCBI lineage: Bacteria > Pseudomonadati > Pseudomonadota > Alphaproteobacteria > Hyphomicrobiales > Nitrobacteraceae > Bradyrhizobium > Bradyrhizobium ferriligni. Next base: position 5,061 of record NZ_JBXEJO010000112.1, on the reverse strand, counting down.
ACAGCGCGGTCGCGACCGTCGCGGTGGAGACGGATTTCAGCTTGTTGCGGGTGGCGTCGCTGAGTTTTGACATGTGATTTTTCCGATTGTCGTTCCGGGGCGGGCGCTACAGCGACCGAACCCGGAATCTTGAGGTTCCGGGTTCGCTTCGCGCCCCGGAACGACAGTGATCAATAAATCGACGGCTCGCCCACCGGTTTACCAAAACCGGTCTCGAGGAAATCGAAGTCGCAGCCTTCATTGGCCTGCTTGATGTGTTTCGAGAACATCCAACCATAGCCGCGCTCGAAGCGCTTTTCGGGCTGCTTCCACGCCGCGCGGCGCTTGGCGAGTTCAGCCTCCGGTACATCGAGATTGATGGTGCGCGCGGCGACGTCGAGGGTGATGCGGTCGCCGTTCCGAACCAGCGCCAGCGGGCCGCCGATATAGGATTCCGGCGAGACGTGGAGGATGCAGGCGCCGTAGCTGGTGCCGCTCATCCGCGCGTCCGACAGCCGCACCATGTCGCGCACGCCCTGCTTCACCAGCTTGGTCGGGATCGGCAGCATGCCCCATTCCGGCATGCCCGGCCCGCCCTGCGGACCGGCATTGCGCAGGATCAGCACGTGATCGGCCGTGACGTCGAGGTCGGGATCATCGACCGCCTTCTTCATCGACGGATAGTCGTCGAACACCAGCGCTGGCCCGGTATGCTTGAGGAAACGCGGATCGCAGGCGCTTGGCTTGATGACGCAGCCGTCGGGCGCGAGATTGCCCTTCAACACCGCGAGCGCGCCCTCCTTATAGATCGGGTTGTCGACGGAGCGGATCACGTCGTCATTGTGCACTTCGGCACCTTCGATGTTCTCACCGAGAGTCTTGCCGGTGACGGTCACGCAGTCGAGATGCAGATGCTGCCTGATCCGGTTCATCAGGCCGGGCAGCCCGCCGGCATAGAAGAAATCCTCCATCAGATAGAGGTCGCCGCTCGGCCGCACATTGGCGATCACCGGCACCTTGCGGCTCGCGATCTCGAAGTCGTCGAGCGAGATATCCTGGCCGGCGCGGCGCGCCTGCGCGATGAGGTGAATAATGGCGTTGGTCGAGCAGCCCATCGCCATCGCGACCGTGATCGCGTTCTCGAAGGCCTTGCGGGTCTGGATCTTCTGCGGCGTGAGATCCTCCCACACCATCTCGACGATGCGCCGGCCCGCCTCCGAGCTCATGCGGATGTGGTTGGCGTCAGCCGCGGGGATCGACGAGGCGCCCGGCAGCGTCATGCCGATGGCTTCCGCGATCGCGGTCATCGTCGAGGCCGTGCCCATGGTCATGCAGGTGCCGTAGCTGCGGGCGATGCCGGCCTCCATGTCGACCCAGTCCTTGTCTGAGATCTTGCCCGCGCGGCGCTCGTCCCAGTATTTCCAGGCGTCCGAGCCGGAGCCGAGCGTGCGGCCCTTCCAGTTGCCGCGCAGCATCGGCCCGGCCGGCAGGTAGATCGCCGGCAGGTTCATGCTGGTGGCCCCGAGCAGCAGGCCGGGCGTGGTCTTGTCGCAGCCGCCCATCAGCACCACGCCGTCGACCGGGTGACCGCGCAGCAGCTCCTCTGCATCCATCGCCAGCATGTTGCGGTAGAGCATCGTGGTCGGCTTCAACAGCGATTCCGACAGCGACAGCGCCGGCAGCTCGAGCGGAAAGCCGCCGGCCATCAGCACGCCGCGCTTGACGTCGTCGACCCGGCTCTTGAAATGCATGTGGCAGGGCTGCGCATCCGACCAGGTGTTGATGATCGCGATCACCGGCCGGTCGCGCCACTCCTCCGGCGCGTAGCCCATCTGCATCGCCCGCGATCTGTGGCCGAAGGCGCGCAGATCATCGGGCGCAAACCACCGCGCGCTGCGCAATTGATCCGGGGTCTTGTTCTTTTTCGTCATCGCCATGTGTCTCGACATTGCTCGCACGCGCGCGGTCCCGGCACGCTTGCCTTGCCTCAGGCATACACTCGATTTTCAGACATGTCGTCCCGCGCCCGGCGCAGACGTGCCGTTCGCTGAACGTGCGCCGCCCGGGCTCCGCAATGTGGCAATCGGAACGTAAACCAGCCTTGGCTTATTTTTGCTGCGCCGTCATCACGATGCGGACCAGGTCGGCGGCGTTGCGCGCGCCGAGCTTCTTCATGATGTTGGCGCGGTGATCCTCGATCGTGCGCGGACTGATGCCGAGGTGACGCCCGGCTTCCTTGTTGGAGGCGCCCGCGGTGAACTGCTCGAGCACCTCGCGCTCGCGGCGGGTCAGCGGCTCGCGACCCGGGAAGTGCAGCGCGGCGATCCGCGACGCCGAGGTCTCGGCCTGGCGCCTGGTGTAGGCGTCGATCGCCTCGTTCAGACGGCTCACGATCTCGTTGCCGCGGAACGGCTTCTCGATGAAGTCGAGCGCGCCGTTCTTGATGGCGCTCACCGCCATTGCGATGTCGCCCTGACCGGAGATCATGAAGATCGGCGCCGGATAATCCTCGCCATGCAGCTCTCTCAGGATATCGAGGCCGGACTTGCCGGGAATATGCACGTCGAGCAGGATGCAGGCCGGCGTCCTGCTGCGCGCCACCGCGAGCAACGCCGCGCCGTCCGCAAAGCAGATCACCTTGTAACCAGCGGTCGACAGGACCACTGAAAGCGTCTCGCGAACGGCAGGATCGTCGTCGACTACAAAGATTTCCCCGCGCGGAGCGCCATTCTCAACCATATGCATCGTCCATCAGTGGTGAAGCGTGCTGCCCTGACCGCACAAGAACTAACTAGACCATCTCGATCAATGGACCCGTATTTGTACGGGACGTCCGCTTAACGCACAAGTAGCACCGCGTTCCCTAAAAGTGGGGGCAGTGGAGAAACATGCATGGAAAATGCAGCGGCGGACCGCGTTGCAGTGGGCTTGGACGAGGGCAATGATCCCTACGGTCTGATCGTGACGGACCTGATCGCGCTGATTGGCCATGTCCAGGCGAGCCTGCGGCTGATCGAAGCGGCGATTGCGCGCGAGGCCGTGCTGGCCGAGCGGCAGGCCGACACCGACATCGTCGTTCGCGACGACGTTACCCCGCGCCGCCTCACAGCGTCCACCGCCCTGAAAGCCTGCGATGCCGGCCTCGGCGCGGCGCTCGACCGGCTCCGCGATTCCGGGGCACCGGCGCGTCTGCTGAACTGACCCGCAACGGACGGGCTCGGCCCATCACCTCGATTGTCCCGACGACGCCCAACCCATCAGGCGGCGATCTGTTCCACGCATCGGCCGGATTGGCCGCGGGCCTTGCCCGCCCGGTCGGATCAGGCCTTCCTGACTCAGGCCCTGGCCCGCTCTTCGTCCGCGGACGACCGTCGCTTGCTCGGCTTGCCCTTGAGGAAGCTGATGTCCATTTCGGTGCCGTTGACGCGGACCAGCTCGCAACGGCGATAGGCAAGTCCGGTCGAGGACAGCAGGAGGAAAAACTCCTTCAGGTTGAGCCCCTGAATGGAACCTTCGACCGTCAGCGACGCATCGGTGTCGGAGATGGCATTGAGCTGGCAGTCGCGCCGCCAGGTGCCGTCGATGGCCATGATGCAGACATCGACGCCCCGGCTGAAGGTGACCCGCTCAATGGATTTGCCGTCCTCGGTCATCGCTCAATATCCGACCGCCATGGCAGGCCTAGGCATGGCGAGCCCGCCCCGCACCCCGCTCGGCCGATACAGGCCACGCCGCTCGGGAAGCGGCTTGAACGTGTCGGTCAGGCCGACCACGGTTTCGGCGGCACCCAGCACCAGGAAGCCGTCGGGCTCCATCAAGCGGGCAAGGCGGTTGAAGATGTTGATCTTGGTGTCCTGATCGAAATAGATCAGCACGTTGCGGCAGAAGATCACGTCGAACGTGCCGAGCTGGGAGAAATCGTGCAGCAGATTGAGCTGGCGGTGCTGCACCATCGCGCGCAATTCGGGATTGACCTGCCAGAATTCACCCGACTGCTTGAAGTACTTGACCAGCATCTGGATCGGCAGCCCGCGCTGCACCTCGAACTGGCTGTAGATGCCGGCCTTCGACTTCTCCAGCACCTCCTGCGACAGATCGGTCGCGATGATCTCGACGCGCCATCCGGCAAGCGCCGCGCCCATTTCCTTCAGGCACATCGCCAGCGAATAGGGCTCCTGGCCGGTCGAGCCGGCGGCGCACCAGATCCGGACGCTGCGGCGCGCGGCGCGTGCCTTGAGCACCTCCGGCATGATGGTGTCGCGGAAGTGCTCGAACGGCACCTTGTCGCGGAAGAAGAACGTCTCGTTGGTGGTCATGGCCTCGACCACCTGGACGGTGTGCGCGGACGAGCCCGCCTTGATCTTGGCGACCAGGTCGGGGATGCCGGACAGGCCGCTTTTGCGCGCCAGCGGCAGCAGGCGGCTCTCGATCAGATATTGCTTGTCCGCGGACAGATCGAGACCGGACTGGTCCTTCAGGAGCTTACGCAGATACTCGTAGTCGGGGGGCGTCACGGGAGCCTCACAAGGGACTGAATGGTGAAACTGGGTGTCAGGCTTCGGCCGACGCGTCGAGCGCGAGCAGGCCCACTTCCTGGAATTTCGCGATCACGATGTCCTTGTCGAACGGCTTCATGATGTACTCGTTGGCGCCGGCATGCAGCGCCCGCGAGATGTGGTCGATGCCGTTCTCGGTGGTGCAGAACACGACCTTGGGCTGATCGCCGCCGGGCATGCGGCGGAGCTGGACGAGGAATTCGAAGCCGTCCATGACCGGCATGTTCCAGTCGAGCAGCACGGCATCCGGCAGCGCGCGCTTGCAGGCTTCGAGCGCGACCGCGCCGTCCTCGGCCTCGATGACGGTGAACTCCATTCCTTCGAGGATGCGGCGCGCGATCTTTCGCACCACGCCGGAATCGTCGACGACGAGACATGTCTTCATGTGTTGGCCTCCTTGTGGAATCCACCGTCTTCGCGGTGGAGTGTTACGCTGCAGCAGCTATCCTTGGATCGGTCTTGGGCACCAGTTCGAGCACGCGATCGACATCGAGGACGACCATGAGCCTGTCACTTATACACATCT
>NZ_JBXEJO010000111.1:0-21469 GCF_056837965.1 Bradyrhizobium ferriligni | reverse complement strand
AACATTAGGCGATCGTCGGCAGCGTCAGATGTTTATAAGAGACAGGCGCGCGCGCCGGCCTCCCCCGCAAGCGGGAGAGGCGAAGGAAGCCCGCGGGCAAACTTCGCGGACGCCATGCGCGATTGCTCTCTCCTACGAGCGGAGAGGTCGACTGTCGATGCCGAAACAGATCGGATCATCGTCAGTTCTTCGGCCTGAGCTCGGCGCCGACCGCCTTGTTGACGAAGCGCAGCGTGTAACCCTGGCGGTAGTCGATGGCGCTCTTGACCACACCGGCACGCACCATCTTGTCGAAGAAGCTCGCCATCCGCTCATCGGTCATGGCGCCGATGCCGTTCTTGATGGAATCGCCGGAATCGACGATGCCGTGCTCGCGCATCTTGGCGACACAATAGGCGAGCAGCTCGTCGTTCATATCAGGGTTGAGCTTCTTGATCATCGCATTGCCGGCCGAGTTGTCGCCGTAGACGTAGTGGTACCAGCCGACGATCGAGGCATCGACGAAGCGCTGCACCAGGTCAGGCTTCTTGTCGACCAGGTCGCGGCGGGTCTCGATCAGCGTCGAGTAGGAGTTGAAGCCGTAATCGGCGAGCAGCAGCACGTTCGGCTTGAAGCCGGCGGCCTTCTCGACCGCGAAGGGCTCCGAGGTGACGTAGCCCTGCATCGCGGTCTGCTTGTTCACGATGAAGGGCTGCGGATTGAAGGTGTAGGGCTTCACCTTGTTCTCGTCGAAACCGTATTCGGACTTCAGCCACTGGAAGTAGCTGGTGATGCCCTCCTTCGAGATCAAAAGCGTGAGCGGCTTCAGATCCTCGATCTTCGTGGCCTTGACCTCGGGATGAGTGAGGAAGACCTGGGGGTCCTTCTGGAACATGGCGGCGACGGCGACCAGCGGCACATTGTTGGTAACGGCGTCGAAAGTCTGCAGCGAGTTCGCGCTCATGAAGAAGTCGAGCTTGCCCGCGATCAGCAGCATGCGGTTGTTCTCGTTGGGACCGCCGGGCACGATGGTGACGTCGAGGCCGTATTTCTTGTAGGTGCCGTCGGCGAGCGCCTGGAAGAACCCGCCATGCTCGCCCTCGGCGACCCAATTGGTACCGAACGAGACCTTGTCCAAGGTCTTGTCTGAGGTCTGCGCCTGCGCCGGGGCAAGCGCCGCGGCAACGCAAAGCGCGGCGGTCAGAAGGCTTGTGGTTAACGCTCGCAGCAAAAAGGCCGGGATCATGGTTGGACTCCGTCGATCATTATGGCCCATGATGGAAGGCGGGAAGACGTGGACCGCGCCCGGAGACGCGAACCCGTTATGATGTTAAACAAACTAGCCTGCAAATCCATCCCGTGAAACGCTTGTATTGAAACGACCGGCTTGATGACTTCTCAGCTTCCGCCCCGCGACTGGACCGCCATCCACTGGCCCGATATCGCCAAGGACACGGCCGCACGCTGGATCGCGGTGCTGCCGCTGGCCGCGACCGAGCAGCACGGGCCGCATCTGCCGCTCGGAACCGACGTCATGATCGGCGAGGCCTATCTTTCGCGGGTGCGAGAGTTGCTGCCGGCGACCACTCCCGCCACGTTCCTGCCGTTGCAGCCGGTCGGCATCTCAACCGAGCACATCGATTTTCCGGGCACCTTGACCTTGCCGACCAACGTGGCGCTGAAGAGCTGGATGGCGCTCGGCGAGAGCGTGGCGCGCGCGGGCGTCAGGAAACTCGTGATCGTGACCAGCCATGGCGGCAATTCCGCCGCGATGCAGCTGGTGGCGCAGGATCTGCGCGCGCACCATCAGATGCTGGTGGTGACCACGAGCTGGTCGCGTTTCGGCACGCCCGACGGGCTGTTCGACGCCGGCGAATTGCGCCACGGCATCCATGGCGGCGCGGTCGAGACCTCGATCATGCTGGCGAAATATCCGCACGCCGTGCGCAAGGAAGCGATCGCGGACTTCAAGCCGGCCAGCGTGCAGGTCGAGAAGGATCATCGCTTTCTGTCGACGCAGCGGCCGGCGCCGTTCGCCTGGCAGGCGCAGGACCTCAATCCGAGTGGCGCGATCGGCGACGCGACCAAGGCCTCGGCCGAGAAGGGCGAGAAGCTGATCGAGCACGGCGCGCGCGCGTTCTGCGAGCTGCTCGCCGATGTCGACCGGTTCGATCCCAGCGTATTTCGCGGCAAATGACCGAGAGCATTTTCGTGCGAAGCGGGTACCGGTTCGCGTGAGAAGACGCATCAGGACTAGAACTGCTTCGTCCGGGCAGACGCGACGAAACAATTCGCGAAACCATATTTCCGCCCCGATCTTCGAACCGGAACCGGACAGCCTCCGTCCAACGGGCATGCGGACCACACCGGCGCCGCCCACACAGGATGGAGTATTCCATGTCGATCAAGACCAAGCTCGCCGCCCTCGCCCTCACCGCGCTCGCCGTGACCGGCACCATCGCGTCCACGACGTCGCAGGCTGAAGCGAAGCCCTATGGCTGGGGCTGGGGCGTTGGCGCAGGCCTCGTCGGCGCCGCGGTTGTCGGCAGCGCGATCGCGGCCAGCGACGGCTATTATTACGGCGGCGGCTATCGGCGCTGCGGCTGGGTGCGCCAGTTCGACGCCTACGGCAATTACATCGGCCGCGTGCGCAGCTGCTACTGATCGACCGGTTCTTTAGGACTGCGGATCCTGCGTTCGGCACGGGTCCTCATCCACCCCGTGTCGCAACCGACCCGTCCGGTGATCCCCCCGGGCGGGTCAATTCTTTGAACGCGGCGATCACAGATACTTCGCAACCAGCCGGAAATCGCGCAGCACGGCGCGGCCCTTCGGCCCTGACGCCTTCAGCGTCTCCTCCAGGCTGTGACCGATGTGATCGTGGATCAGCGCCTTCTTAGCGCTCTCGATCGCGCTCTCCACCGCCTGCAATTGCTGGGCGATCTGCGCGCAGGGCCGGCCCTGCTCGATCATCTCGACGATGGTGTCGAGATGGCCGTTGGCGCGCTTCAGGCGCCGGGCGATCGCAGCGTGCGGATGGTCGTCGGACATCTGGCTCTCCTATCCTCCCCGGAGGATAATCATGATCCTCCCCGGAGGATAGCGGAATCGGCTTGACAGGCCATTGTCGCGGGCGTAGTTCCCGATGTGCGGAACGTTCGTTCCGCCCCGGGGTTCTAGCCCCGGAGACAAGTCGATCCACGAGCCAGACAGAAGGCACATGGGCAGTAGCAACTCAGGCGACAGTAGACCGGCGATGCCGGGACTGGTGACGCCGCAACACAGCAAGACTGATCGCGCAGATCTCGCCTGCGTGGACGGGTGGTCGCGCCCAAGCTGACCACTGCTCCTCACCGGCCTGCCGCGACCAGCGGAAGTGGAGGTGAGCGATGTTCGAAAAGCTCGCAAAATTCCGGCAAGCAAGCCCGCGGCGCGTTGTCGAGCCGCGGCGCATGCCGCCGCCGGCCGCCATTCATTGCAATGACAATCTGCCGGGCTTTCGCCGCCTGGCGGGCCGCCGCCGGCATCCAACCCCGGCCTGTCATTGGGTCCTGATCGACGGCCGCCTGGAATGCCGGTGGATCGTCGAAGACACCAGCGGTGATCTCGATCAGCAGCGATGCGCGGGCCGGCGTTTCGGCCCGCGCGCAACAGCCACGCGTCACGCCGCGGCAAAGCCGCGGCTGTGCGCCTAGGAGGCCGACATGGACGAAGGACCTAGTCGTCCCGTTGCGCGCCATCGCGGCGCGGCAGCGGGACCATTGAACCGCATCAGATTTGGAAATGCCGCTGCTCACGGCAGCGGAGACGTGCGCGCCTGACGGGGCCTGCGTCCCTCCGCCGTGCCGAAAGGCGGCGAGGAGACGCGAAATGACCGAAAGCAAGACCACACAAACCGCCATTCTCGATAGCGCGCATGCCGGCGACATCCACGGCGCGCTCGGCAGCATCGCTCGCGACGACACCGCGCCGCGCGCGACCTTGCGGGCCCGGCTGAAGACGTTGCTGGCGATCGTCGGCCCCGGCCTGATCGTGATGGTCGGCGACAACGACGCCGGCGCCTTCGGCACCTATACCCAGGCCGGACAGAATTACGGCACCACGCTGCTGTGGACGCTGCTGCTGCTGATCCCGGTGCTGTACGTCAACCAGGAGATGGTGGTGCGGCTCGGCGCGGTCACCGGGGTCGGCCATGCGCGGCTGATCTTCGAGCGCTTCGGCAAGTTCTGGGGCGCCTTCAGCGTCATCGATCTCCTGGTATTGAACGCGCTGACCATCGTCACCGAGTTCATCGGCATCACATTTGCGCTTCGTTTTCTCGGCGTCTCGCAGTTCTGGGGTGTGTTGGCCTCGGCTGTTATCGTGATGCTGGCGGTCTCGACCGGCGACTTCCGCCGCTTCGAACGCTTCGGCATCGTGCTGGTCGCCGGCAGCCTGCTGCTGGTGCCCGTGATCTTGATGGTGCATCCTCCGATCGGGCAGATCGCGGCGGACTTCTTCGTGCCGAAGATGCCGCAAGACGCCAAGCTCAGCGAGGTGATGCTGCTGATCGTCGCCATCGTCGGCACCACGGTGGCGCCGTGGCAATTGTTCTTCCAGCAGAGCTACATCGTCGACAAGCGGATCACGCCGCGTTTCATCCGCTATGAGCGGCTGGATCTGTGCATCGGCATCGTGCTGGTCGTGGTCGGCGCGGTCGCGATGATCTCGTTCTGCGCGGCAGTGTTCGCAGGAAAGCCCGAATTCGGCAACTACACCGACGCGCTGGGGACCGCCGTGGGCCTCGAGACATATGCCGGCCGGCTGCCGGCGGTGCTGTTCGCCCTCGCGCTGCTCGATGCCTGCATCATCGGCGCCGCTGCAGTCTCGCTCGCGACCGCTTATGCGATCGGCGACGTGTTCGCGGTCAAGCACTCGCTGCACCGCAAGCCGTGGGACGCGAAGGGCTTCTACAGCGTCTATTGCGGGCTGATCGTGCTCGCCGCGGTGCTGGTGCTGACACCGGGCACGCCGCTCGGACTGTTGACCAACGCGGTGCAGACGCTGGCCGGCGTGCTGCTGCCGAGCGCGACCGTGTTCCTGCTGCTGCTGTGCAACGACCGCCACATCCTCGGGCCCTGGGTCAATTCGACCAAACTCAACCTGTTCACCGGCGCGGTGGTCGCGGGGCTGGTGATGCTGTCGGTGATCCTGACCGCGGCGGTGCTGTTCCCAGATCTCGGCGAGGAATGGATCATCGGCATCCTCGTCGGCGGCAGCCTGCTCGCACTGTTGGTGACCGCAGCCGTCAAGTTCTACGAGATGTCGTCACGCCGCAACGCGTCGTTCCGCTTCAAGCGCAAGCCCCCGCGAGAGCCTTTTCTAATCGACCGCGACAGCTGGCGGATGCCGCCGCTTGACCGGCTGCCGGCGGCGCGGCTCAGCCCGCTGAGCCGGATCTGGATGATCGTGCTGCGCGGCTATCTCGTCGTCGCCGCCGGCCTCGTGCTGCTGCGGATCGTGCAGCTTGCCACGGTGGGGGCGTGACCGCGCTCAGTCGCGGCCGGCGATGGGGCGCGCTCATGCTGTTCAGGCTGGCGAGCGCCATCCTGCGCGGCGCGGCCGCGCTCCATCAGAGGCGTGTGATTTCAGGCGCCGGGCTACGGACGGCGCTGTCGATGGCGCGATGTGTCGAACGGGCCGGCGCGAGGGTCGTGCTCGGCAGGACATCGCAGCCGGCATTCATCAGGACAAAGGACGAGGACAATGACGGCGTCGATTGAACGGTCGGGTCTCGACCGATTTGCCACAGACACGTGGTCGATCGCAGCCGATGTGGCGTGGGATTTCGCGCTGTTACGCGACTGTCACGGTGGCGTGCAAATCGGAGCGGTATTGGGCGCACCTCAGTTGCTATTGCGAATTATTTGCAATAAGCAATGGGGGATGCTAGGTGCTGATCTGGCTTTGGATGGGACGACACAGATCGGACCGGGGACGGCGGGCGATGATTTCAAATCTCGGGTGGCAAGCGGCCGCCAAATCTGCAGTGATGCCGGGCGAAACCGCCACTTGTTCGCGGAAAGCCGCGTCATGACCTGCGTCCGCCTCTTCCGGGTCCAGATCGCCGCCGGCGCAGCGCTCGGTGCGGCAACCTTTGGCGCGCCGGCGACCGCGGCCGATCTGGCCCTCAAATCTCCCGCCGCCAGAGCGGTCTACAGCTGGACCGGCTTTTACGTAGGCGCCCATGTCGGCTACGGCGACGGCACGCTGGGTCCCGGCACCAACCCGATCCTGGAACAGGGCGTGTTCTTTCCGCCCACCATCACCGGCGGGATCGGCGGCTTCCAAGTCGGATACAACAAGGAATTCGCCAACCGCTTCGTGCTCGGCGTCGAGGCGGATGCGACCTTCACCGGCCCGACCGATCTGCCGCGGCGGGTGCTCGGCCCCTTCAATTCGTCGATCGACTATGTCGGCACGCTGCGCGGCCGCGCCGGCTACTCTTTCGGCACCTGGATGCCTTACGTGACCGGCGGTTTCGCCTGGGGCCACAGCCAGGTTCGGGTCAACGACGCCGCGGGCGAGGTGATCTCGGAGCCCGGCCAGTACCAGACCGGCTGGACCGTCGGCGCCGGCGCCGAATTCGCGGTGAGCGGCAATTGGACCGCCAAGGTCGAATACGACTATGTCGACCTGTCGCGCCGCACGCTCGGCCTCAATGATTTCGGCATGCCCGGCGTCAGCATCGACCCGCGCATCCATTTGCTGAAATTCGGCCTCAACTATCAGCTCGGCGACTCGCCATGGTCGGCGACGCCGACGCGCACCGCTCTGCCCGAATCGAGCGACTGGAGCGTGCACGGCCAGACGACGCTGCTGCCGCAGACCTATCCGTCTTTCCGCTCGCCCTATGCCGGCACCAACAGCCTGCCCGGCGCGGGGCAGTTGCAACAGACCTGGACCACGACGGCGTTTCTTGGCGTGCGGCTCTGGGAAGGCGGCGAGTTCTACTTCAACCCGGAAACCGCGCAGGGCTTTGGCCTCAACGGCACGCTCGGCCTCGCCGGCTTCTCGAACGGCGAGGCCCAGAAGGCCGGCGCCCCGTTCCCGAAAATCCGGCCGCAGCGCTACTACTTCAAGCAGACCTTCGGCTTCGGCGGCGAGCAGGAAGACGTCGCCGACGGCCCCAACCAGATCGCCGGCAAGCGTGACATCGACCGCCTCACGCTCGTGGTCGGGCGCTTTGCGGTCGGCGATTTCTTCGACGGCAATTCCTACGCCAAGGACCCGCGCGCCGATTTCATGAACTGGGCAATGTGGGCGTCCGCGGCCTACGACTTCCCGGCCGACCTGCCCGGCTATACCCGCGGCGCGGTGGTCGAGCTCAACCGCAAGGATTGGGCAGTGCGCGCCGGCGTGTTCCAGGTGCCGAACGCACCGAACAGCGACATTTTGGTGTTCGACACCGGCGGCGCCGTGGTGGAATTCGAGGGCCGCTATTCGATCTTCGATCAGCCCGGCAAGCTGCGCGTCGGCGTGTTCGGCAACCGCGGCAACACCGGCAATTACGCCCAAGCGCTCGCGATCGAGGACGCCAATCCGGGGCTCGACATCAACGACGTGATGGCCGGCATCCGCAAGGACAATCTGAAATACGGCTTCTATCTGAACGGCGAGCAGCAGATCGTGACCGATGTCGGCCTGTTCGGCCGCCTCAGCTGGAACGACGGCCGGAACGAGATCCTGTCGTTCACCGATGTCGACCGCAGCGTCTCGGGCGGCGTGTCGATCAAGGGCAGCAGGTGGGGACGGGCGAACGACACGATCGGCATCGGCGGCGCGATCAACGGGCTGTCATCAGCGCATCGCGACTACCTTGCCGCCGGCGGCCTCGGCTTGCTGATCGGCGACGGCGCGCTGAACTACAGCCCGGAGCGGATCTTCGAGACCTACTACGCCTATCAGGTGAACAAGAACCTGACGCTGACCGCGGACTATCAGTTCATCACGAACCCCGCCTACAACGCCGACCGCGGCCCGGTGCACATCTTCTCCGGCCGCATCCACGGCGAGTTCTGAGGCGCGATACGCCCCGTCGTCCCAGGCAAGCGAAGCGCGACCCAGGACCCATAACCACCGCTGATTGTCGTTAGAGCGAGCTGGGGCGACAGCGAATCCAACCACAAGGTCCTGTGGTTATGGGTCCCGGCTTTCGCCGGGACGACAGCGAGCTTGCGTCGCCAGCGCGCAGCTTCTGAATTGGTTCGGGCAGCAAACGCCCTCTCCCCACTCAGATATATGTAGACCCCCCGGGCTTGCCGCAAGCCCGGGGTCATCCCGTAGAACGCGCGCCCAATCGAACAGAGGAGTGCGGGATGCGGGAACATGCTGTGGTGATTGCCGGCGGAGGTCCGACCGGGCTGATGCTGGCGGGTGAGTTGGCGCTGGCGGGAATAGATGTTGCGATTGTCGAGCGGCGCGCGAGGGAGGACCTGATCGGCGCGCGGGCCGGCGGCCTGCACGCGCGCACCATCGAGGTGCTCGATCAGCGCGGCATCGGCGACCGCTTCGTCGCGCTGGGGACGCGCCATCCCGCGGTGCTGTTCCATTCGCATCTGGTGCCACTTGAGATCACCGACTTTCCGACCCGGCGCAATTTCACGCTGGGGCTGTTCCAGACCCATATCGAGCGCATTCTCGGCGAATGGGTCGAAGAACTCGCTGTGCCGATCCATCGCGCGCGCGAGGTGACCGGATTCACGCAGGACGAGGCCGGCGTCGACATCGAGCTGTCGGATGGCCAATTGCTCCGGGCACAATATCTCGTCGGCTGCGATGGCGGCCGGAGCCTCGTCCGCAAAGCGGCCGGCATCGAATTCGCCGGGTGGGATCCGACCATGAGCTGGCTGATCGCCGAGGCCGAGATGTCGGGCGAGCCGGAATGGGGCCTTCGCCAGCACGACACCGGCACCTCAGCGATCGGCAAGGCGGAAGATGGCGGGCGGGTGCGGCTGGTGCTGACCGAGCGGCAACTCGGCACCGACAGGGAGCCGACCTTGCGCGACGTCAGCGAGGCACTGGTCGCCGCATACGGCACCGATTTCGGCATCCACAGTCCGGTCTGGATCTCGCGCTTCACCGACATGACCCGGCAGGCCGTGACCTACCGCAAACAGCGCGTGCTGCTGGCCGGCGACGCTGCCCATGTGCATCCGCCGATGGGCGGCCAAGGCCTCAATATCGGCGTGCAGGACGCGGTGAATTTGGGCTGGAAGCTCGCCCAGGTGGTCAAGCAGATCGCGCCGGACAACCTGCTCGAGACCTACGAGGCCGAACGGCATCCGGTGGCGGCCCGCGTGCTGCGCAACACCATGGCGCATGTCGCGCTCAACCGCACCGATGCGCGCACCAGGGCGCTGAACGAGATCGTCTCCGACCTGCTGCGCATGGACGAGCCGCGCAGATGCTTCGCCGCGATGATGTCGGGCCTCGACCTTCACTACGATCTTGGCGAGGGCCATCCGCTGCTCGGACGCCGCATGCCCGATCTCGATCTCGTCACCGCCGACGGCCCGATGCAGGTCTTCGCGCTGCTGCACCGCGCGCGACCGGTGCTGCTGAATTTCGGCGCGCCCGGCAGCATCGCCATCGCGGGATGGACCGACCGGGTTCAGCTGGTCGATGCCGCGTATCGCGGCGCATGGGAGCTTCCCGCGCACGGCACGGTTTCGGCCCCGACCGCGGTGCTGGTGCGGCCCGATGGCTATGTGGCGTGGGTCGGCGAGCGAACGCAGGCCGGGCTGACCGACGCGCTGACCAAATGGTTCGGCGCGTCCGCTGGTACGTAGCGAGCGTAGCCCGGATGGAGCGAAGCGTAATCCGGGATCGGTCGATCCGCACAGAGAATGGCCCCGGATTACGCTGCGCTTCATCCGGGCTACGGATTTGCCGCCCTACCCCGCCGGCTGGAACGAATCCGCGCGCGCCATCGCCCAGGCGTCGCGGAAGCGGCGGTCCTGGGTGCCTTCGAGCAGTTCGCCGGGTCGCAGCGTCGGATAGAGCTCGGCGAAGGAAGAGACCTCGGTGGTCGAACTGCGCTGCGAGAAGTGGATCGGGCGCAGCTCCTTGGTGTGCTCGAGGCCGGCGGCGGCGAGCAGCTCGGTCAGCGCATGCAGGGTCGAGTGGTGGTAGTTGTACACGCGGTCGATCTTGTCGGGCACATAGAGCGCGCGGTTGCGGATCGGGTCTTGCGAGGTGACGCCGGTCGGGCAGCGATCGGTGTGGCAGCTCAGGGACTGGATGCAGCCGAGCGCGAACATGAAGCCGCGCGCCGAATTGCACCAATCGGCCCCGATCGCCATCGCGCGCGCCATGTCGAAGGCGGTCGCGATCTTGCCGGAGGCGCCGATCTTGATGCGATCGCGCGCGCCGATGCCGACCAGCGCGTTGTGGACGAAATTGACGCCCTCGCGCATCGGCATGCCGAGATGGTCCATGAACTCGAGCGGCGCGGCGCCGGTGCCGCCTTCATTGCCGTCGACCACGATGAAATCGGGATAGAGCCCGCTCTCGTGCATCGCCTTGCAGATCGCGAGGAATTCCCAGGGATGGCCGATGCACATCTTGAAGCCGGCCGGCTTGCCGCCGGACAGCTTGCGCATCCGGGCGACGAATTCCATCATCTGTAGCGGCGTCGAGAACGCCTTGTGATAGGCCGGCGAGATGCAGTCCTCGCCCATCGGCACGCCCCGGATCTTGGAAATCTCCTCGGAAACCTTCGCCGCCGGCAGCACGCCGCCGTGGCCGGGCTTGGCACCCTGGCTGATCTTGAGCTCGACCATCTTGATCTGGTCGTCGCCCGCGACGCTTGCGAAGAGATCCGGATTGAAGGTGCCGTCGCGGTTGCGGCAGCCGAAATAGCCGGAGCCGATCTCCCAAATGATGTCGCCGCCCATCTCACGATGATACGGGCTGACGCCGCCCTCGCCGGTGTCGTGGGCGAAGCCGCCCTTCTTGGCGCCGGCATTGAGCGCCCGCACCGCGTTCGGGCTCAGCGCGCCAAAGCTCATCGCCGAGATGTTGAAGACCGACGCCGAATACGGCCTCGTGCAATCGGGGCCGCCGACGGTGATGCGGAATTTCTCCTCGGCACGCGGCTTCGGCGCGACCGAGTGATGCATCCACTCATAGCCCTCGCGGTAGACGTCCTCCTGGGTGCCGAACGGCCGCTTGTCGAGCACCATCTTGGCGCGCTGGTAGACCAACGCGCGGGTGTCGCGCGAGAACGGCATGCCGTCCTTCTCGCTCTCGAAGAAATATTGCCGCATCTCCGGGCGGATTTCCTCGAGCAGGAAGCGCATATGCGCCGAGATCGGGTAGTTGCGCAGCACCGCGTGGTTCTTCTGGGTGAGGTCGCGGATGCCGAGCAATGTCAGCGCGCCGAAGATGACCAGCGGAATCAGAACGATCTTGAAGACCTTGTGATCGAAAATTCCAACCAGCAGCAGGAGTGCGGTGACGACGGCGCAGATCGTCAGCACGATGAAGCGCGGCGAGAACGGAAGCAGCACTGTATCCATGAAATTCCTCCGGTCTGGCCAAATACCCTGTCGGCCGCGAGCCTAATCCAACTCGCGGAACAAGTGCACTACGGTTATACGGCCGAGCAGTCACAGATGTGACAACCGCCCGAATGGGCGGGTGCGGATACCGGTCAAATTGAAACGGTATCGCCTTTTGCACTGCAACGGAGCGCAGCGGATGCGATAACCTGCCGTCGCAGGAGCGCGCTGCAAAAATATCGAAAACAACCCCATGCAAAGGAGCCGGCTGCGGCCGGCGCTCGACAGGGCGACTTGACACGTCGGGCAACTCAGCGGTACTTTTCCATTATCCAGAAATCGTGGAGACGCTTGGTGCGCCGCTTCCCTGCGGCCATCCTTCGAGACGTCCGCCATTGAGTCCGCGGTCCCTCCACACGTCGTCCCTGCGAAAGCCCCATACGCCGCGGCGGACCTTGTTGCAGGGACTCGTCGTTCCAGCACCGCCCAACAATCGGCGGTCGTGGTTATGGGTCCCTGCTTTCGCAGGGACGACGATGAGGATGGATCCCGCTTTTAAAGCGCCACACCGCGCAGTGTGATCACCGGCGCGGCCGTTCGCCTAGTGGTCGTGCGGCTGCAATTCGTGCGGGATATGCCCGGGCTTCAGGCCGTCGCCGTCAAGCCAGGCGTTGGTGGTGTCCAGCGCCCGGGTGATGTGATCTGCGGTCCGGGAGAAATCGTAGGGCGAGCCGACCAGCGGGCAGAGCGGCGGCACCACGAAATACTCGACATCGGGCGCGATGTTCTCGAGCTCGTTGACGAGCTGCCGCGCGATCAGGAGCGTCAGCGCATGCAGCGCATTGGCGAGCGCGCCGACCGGCGGCGCCTGGTTGGCGCAGGCATGCCCGGTCGGCAGCACGATCAGGCGTTTGGCGCCGTGCCTGACCGCGACGCGGACCGGCGTGTTGCTGGAGATCGCGCCATCGGCCAGGAAACGATCGCGGTAGTGCACCGGCGTGAACGCACCCGGGATCGCGGTCGATGCGACGATCGCCTCGGCTGTCGAACCTTCCGACAGCACCACGCTGTCGCCGCTGATGATGTCTGTGGTGACGATGTGGATCGGGATCCGCGCGTCCTCGAGATTGCGGAACGGGATGTAGTCGTCGATCAGCTTGCGGACGCCGTCATGCGGGATCAGGAAGTCGCGCCGCCACAGGAAGCTCACCAACGTCCGCCAGGTCACCGGAAACACGTCCTGCCGGTTGAGGCCGCGCCAGATCTCGGCCAGCCGTGCGACGCCCGAGACCGTCGGGTCGCCGGCATAGAACGCGCCGTTCAGTGCGCCGACGCTGGAGCCGACCACCATGTCGGCGACCACGCCATGCGCGGCCAGCGCCTGCAGCATGCCGACCTGGATCGCGCCAAAGCTGCCGCCGCCGGCGAACACAAAGGCGGTCTTCGGTGCATCCGGATCGGTGATGGACAAGGTGCTACTCCCAGATCGCCGCGTTCGGGCAACGGCTGCGCGGCGTTGGGGCAGTTATAGCAGTGGAGGAATGGTACAGGCCACTCATACGGTCGTCGTCCCGGCCTAGTGCGCAATTGCGCACGGGGGCCGGGACCCATAACCACAAATGCAAAAGGCTGAGGCCTGATGGGGCCTCAGCCTTCGTCAATTGAACAACGGTGGTAATGGGTCCCGGCCTTCGCCGGGACGACAGCCTATTATGACTGATTAGCGCTCGACGAACGCCTTCTCGATCACGAAGTGACCGGGGGTGTTGCCGCTGCCTTCCTTGAAGCTGCGCGTCTCGAACAGCTGCTTCAGCTCTTCCAGCATCGCCGGGCTGCCGCACATCATGATGCGGTCGGTCTCGATGTCGAGCGGACCCTGATGCAGATCGGTGAACAGCTGGTTGGAGGTGATCAGGTCGGTGATGCGGCCGCGGTTGCGGAACGGCTCGCGCGTCACGGTCGGATAGTACGAGAGCTTCTCGGACAGCAGCGGCCCGAACAATTCGTCGTCGCGCAGCTTGGCGACCAGCTCCTCGCCATAGGCGAGCTCGGAGACCTGGCGGCAGCCATGCACTAGCAGGATCTGATCGTAGCGATCATAGACCTCGGGGTCCTTGATCAGGCTGGCGAACGGCGCGAGGCCGGTGCCGGTCGACAGCAGCATCAGCCGCTTGCCGGGAATCAGGTTGTCGGTGATCAGCGTGCCGGTCGCCTTGCGGCCGACCAGGATGGTGTCGCCCTCGCGGATCTTCTGCAGCTTGGAGGTGAGCGGGCCGTCCTGCACCTTGATCGAGAAGAACTCGAGCTCTTCCTCGTGATTGGCGCTCGCCATCGAATAGGCGCGCAGCAGCGGCCTTCCGTCGACCTCGAGGCCGATCATAGCAAACTGCCCGTTCTGGAAGCGGAAACCGGAATCGCGGGTCGCCCGGAAGCTGAAAAGCGTATCGGTCCAGTGCTGAACGGAAAGAACTTTCTCTCGATAGAACGCGCTCATGGGTTTTCGTTTTCTCGACTAACCAGAATTAGAATGATTTGACTCTATTGGCGCATGACCTGTTCGGAAAACCGGTGCCCACTTTTCCGGGTCATGCTTAGACTGCTCGCGACGGCGCGGAAGTGGCCGAAATCACTGAAGATCTCGCGTGTCCATTGCGCCAATGCAGGAGATAGTCAAGATCAACTGGCGTGCAATTGCGATCTCAGAATGGCAGTCGCTCGATTTCGCGCAGAGGTTCAACCGCGTCATCGTTAACACGTGGGACTGCACGTAATTTACTTGCTGAGATCGGCATCGATCTGGCAATTAATTGCTACCAAAACCGCGGTGAAGGGAAAATGATCTCGTGGTCCTGATCAGCCAGCGAATCTTCCTGGAAACCATCAAAAAATATTGTTTGGCGCACGCGATTGCCGTCGAGGTGCAGTCCGGCGGTTGGCTGGTCACCATGACCAAGGGCAACGCGCGGCGGCTCGCGATCGGCTACGACGTCGGGCTGAACAGCGCGGTCGCGCATCAGGTCGCCAATGACAAATCGGCCTGCGCGGACGTGCTGGCATCGGCCGGCGTTCCCGCCATTCCGCACACGCTGTTTTTGGGTGCGAAGTTCAGCAAGCACATTCCGGGATCGGACTCGCTGGACGCGATGCAGCGTCTGCTCGAACAGCATCCGCGGGGGCTGGTCGTGAAGCCCAATGAGGGGACCTCCGGCGAGCTCGTCTTCCGCGTGACGACGCGAGCGCAGCTGGAGACGGCGGTTGCGCGCATCCTTGCCGCGCATCCAAGTCTTGCCATCTCGCCCTACGCCGAGATCGCGGACGAGGTGCGCGTGGTGCTGCTCGATGCGCGCGCGCTGATCGTCTACGGCAAGACGCGCCCGTCGGTGGTTGGCGACGGCATCCAGTCGCTGCGCGCGCTGGCGCAGGCGAGCGCGACGGCCGAGCAACTCAAGACCATCGCCGAGGATTTCGATGCCGCCGCGCTCGACGCCGTTCCGCCCGCCGGCGAACGGCTTCTGCTCAACTGGCGGCACAACCTCGATGCCGGCGCGGAGCCCGTGCTGCTCGCCGATGATGCGACGCGCGAGGCCTGCGTCGCGCTCGCGATCAAGGCCGCGCAAGCCGTCGGCATCCGCTTCGCCTCGATCGACGTCGTGCGCACGGAGGGCGTGTGGAAAATCCTCGAGGTGAATTCCGGGGTGAAGATGGAAGCGCTGGGGCGCCGGCATCCGGCGCTGGTCGAGGCGGCCTATTCGGCGGCGCTGGACGAAGTGTTCGCGTAGCGTCTCCCCGCCCGATGACGCGGGCTCGACGGCGCTATCCTGCACTGTGAGCGCCCGATCAGCCTTGCGGGTGCTCCTTTTCATAGGCGGCGACGATCAGTTCCGATTGCTCGATCTGTGCCGTGAGACGGTCGATCTCGGCTTGCGTCTCTGGAAACACGTCAGCCCCCGCCGTATTTCCGGATTGCAATTCCGCGATCAGCTCCCGGTTCTTCGCAATCTGCTCACGGTGCCAATCGATTTCAGGATCGTCTTGCATGGGCCACCCGTCGGCGAGAACTACGACGCCAGCTCCCGCAGCAGCATGGGTGGATAAACCGGCTTCTCGAAAAACTTGACGCCCTCGGGCAGCGCGCTGTCCGGGGGCCGGCCCGAGATGACAAGGACGCGCACACCCGGGTCGCAATCGAGGGCCAAACGAGCAAGTTCGACGCCATCCATTTTGCCCGTGAGCTTGATGTCGGTGACCACCAGCGACGGATGACGCATCTTGATGGCCAGCGCTGCCGTCTCGGCGTCTTCGCACTGGATGACGTCGAAATGACCTTCCTGCAACAACAGCGCAATCATGTCGCGCTGGATCGTGTCGTCTTCAACGACAACGGCTATTTGTCGAATTGGCCTCGCGTATCCCATGGCAACCTCCAAACAACCAGCCAGTGTTAACGAATGAGGATGTTTATGGTTCTGGTTCCCGCTTCATGAGGGACTGCTCCGACGGACCTTTGCAGGTTCCGAGCGGAACAAGTTTGGAGGTTTCAGCGTCATTGATGGGCGACGAGCCGGACGAGCCGAATGGTTCGGGCCTGAGCAAGGGGATTCTTGCGACATAGTGCCAGGAGGCAAAGCTCATGAAGAACGCGGTGCAGCCGGATCAGGATTCTTGCGAACCTCACGGGACTGACGTGACGGCTGGCGCAACAGGCTATGTGTCCTCTCGACGATTGATTGAGGATCAGGCCCTTGAACGACCCGCGCTCGCCAAGCAGCCCAGGATGCGGCACGAGACGACCGATCCGATTCGCGCTCGCCTGCCGCACGACGTCATTTCCGAAATGGAAGCAGAGCTGAAGCAACAGGTCGATCGACTTGTCGCGGAACGACATTAGCCGGTGAAGCGACGAGTTCGCCGACTTCAACAACCGAATCTTGCCTGCCGATGATGCTCCAGAGATCGCGGCGCGTGGACACTCGAAGAAAGATCCCGCCGGATCGACGGAGCCTTGATGGGTGCGATTGGAGCGATTCTTGGGCGCGCGATTTTCCAGGTCATGGTTGTTCTGGCAGCGGTCGGCATCGTTGCCCTTGCATGTATGGCGGTTCGCGGCGGCTGACGCGGGGGCCGTGGTGCGGCTGACACCGAAGCTCTGGCCGTCATTTTGATCCATTCAGCGCCTTGCTCATCCCGCGCAAGGGAGTACGCTTCCGTACATTGATTGATCCGGAAACAGATTATGCGCAAACTTCTTTTGAGCTTCGTCGCACTGGCGGCGTTCGCCGCCGCCTTCAATCCTCCGGCCGCCAACGCGGTGTTTTGGCGCGGCGTCACGGCCCCGACGAATTTCGACATCCACGGCTACCCGATCATCAAGGAGCCGCCTCCGAGCACATGCCAGTTGATCCATGTGAACGGATACTGGGTCCGGCAGTGCCTGGAGTTGTCGCGCCGCTATTGGCGGTGAACGATGCCGCCCCGCAATGGTCGACCTCTCCCGCGAGGGAGAGGTCGAACCTCGCGGCTAGAGCTTTTCCCGTTCCGATGGAATCGGAACGGGGCTCTAGATTCTTGTTTTGACGCGTTTTCTTCACGCGAACCGGTATCCACTTCGCTCGAAAACGCTCTAGTTCGACCCGCCCGGTGAATCGTCGAGCGCCTTGAAGGCCTCTTCGAGCTGCGGCGACAGCGCGACGTTGAGCTTCTCGCCGGTCGGCAGCCGGGCGACGAACCATTTGTTGTAGAGCGGGACGATGTCGCGGTTCGAGGCGAGCCTGCGGAACGCGCGCTCGACCACGTCCTTCATCTGCGGCTCGCCCTTGCGGTACATGATGCCGTAGGGATCGTAGGACAGGTAGTCGCCGGTGACGCGGAATTTGTCCTGCGACTTGTGCCGCGCGATCAGGCCGTAAAGCAGGATGTCGTCGGTCGCGAACGCATCCGCCTTGCCGTCCGCCAGCATCTGGTAGGACTGCTCGTGGTCGGGGGCGGTGACGATGTTGAGGCCGAGCTTTTGCTTGGCGTCGACATTGTGCATCGCCTGCTCGTTGGTGGTGCCCTTGGTCACCACCACCGTCTTGCCCTTGAGGTCGGCGACCTGGGTGACGCCGGAGGCCTTCGGCACCATCAGCTTGGTGCCGGCCACGAACATCAGCGGCGAGAACGCGACCAGCTTGCCGCGCTCGGCATTCGCCGTGGTCGATCCGCATTCGAGGTCGATCTTCTTGTCGACGACCGCCGGAATGCGGTCGTCGGAGGTGACCTTGACGTAGTCGACCTTGAGATTGGCGTCGTCGACCTCGGTCCCGATCTCCTCGACGATCGCATCGCACAGCTCGAGGCTGTAGCCGATCGGCCGGTTGGAGTGGTCGAGGAACGAGAACGGCGGCGAGCTTTCGCGATAGCCGATCCGCACCGTGTGCGTGGCCTTGATGTTGGCGAGCGTGGGGCTGAGCCCCTCGCCCGCCGGCTGTGCGGACGCCGGTGCGGCGAGCAGGCTTGCCGCCAGCAGACACGCCGACAGCAGAGGCGCCTCAGCCCGTATTGGCCTCCAGCGGGCGCGATGCATGCATCCCTCCCATCAATGGCCGGCCATCACGGCGCCGGGCACCGCATCCTGCGGCACGGCGTCGTCGGGCCCGAGCTCGTGCTCGGCCTTCAGCTCGCCCTCCCACTTCGCGACCACGGCGGTCGCCAGCGAGTTGCCGATCACGTTGGTCGCGCTGCGGCCCATGTCGAGGAAGGTGTCGATGCCCATGATCATCAGCAGGCCCGCCTCGGGGATGTTGAACTGCGCCAGCGTCGAGGCGATCACCACCAGCGAGGCGCGCGGCACGCCGGCGACGCCCTTCGAGGTGATCATCAGCGTCGCCAGCATCGCGAGCTGCGTGCCGAGCGACATCTCGATGTGGTAGGTCTGCGCGATGAAAATGCTCGCGAAGGTGCAGTACATCATCGTGCCGTCGAGGTTGAAGGAATAGCCGAGCGGCAGCACGAAGGCCGAGATGCGCGAGGAGGCGCCGAACCTGTTCAGCCCCTCCAGCGTCTTCGGATAGGCTGCCTCCGACGAGGCGGTCGAGAACGCGATCATCAGCGGTTCGCGGATCAGCCGCAAGAGATGGCTGTAGCGTGGCCCGATCACGATGAACCCGACGACGACCAGGATGCCCCACAGAATCAGGAGCGAGAGATAGAAGCCGCCCATGAAGACGATGAGCTTCCAGAGCACGCCGAGGCCGTTCTTCGAGACGGTCGCCATGATCGCGGCCCACACCGCGAGCGGCGCGAACAGCATCACATAGCCGGTGACCTTGAGCATGATGTGCGCGAGGTCGTCGATCAGGCTCATGATCGGCTTGGCCCGTTCAGGCATCGCACCGAGCGCAACCGCGAAGAACACCGCGAACACGACGATCTGCAGAATCTCGTTCTGCGCCATCGCGTCCGCGATCGAGGTCGGGATCAGATGGGTGAGGAATTTTTCGATCGAGAACGCCGACACCGGCAGGCCGGTCGACTGGGCCTTGTCGGGCAGCGTGCCGGGGAAGTTGGCGCCGGGCTGCAGCAGGTTGACCATCACGAGGCCGAGCAGCAGCGAGACGAAGGAAGCGGAGACGAACCAGCCCATGGTCTTGGCGAAGATGCGGCCGAGCTTGGCGCCGCTTCCCATATGGGCGATGCCACCGACGAGGGTCGCGAAAACCAGCGGCGCGATGATCATCTTGATCAGGCGCAGGAACAGCATCGCGATCAGGTTGACGTCTGCTGCGATCTCGGCACGGCTGTCAGGAAAGTAGTTGAAGACAATCGTCCCCATCGCGATGCCAAGGACCATCGCAATCAGGATATACTGCGTAAACCTGCTGGACATTCTCTTACCCCCGTAGTTCCCGGCGGAGGGCAAGTGTGGCAGATTTACGCAGCTACGCAACACGCTTCGCGCCGAGCGCGACTTTGCCGAAACGTTCCCGTTGTGGAATGCCAGCGCGCGGATTAGCGTTCATGCAGCGCACAATCTGTGCAAGGCGCTGCGCGCGTCGCAGTCAATTGCATGCGAAACAACCAACGCCAAGGGAAGGCAAAAGGGGGAGACACCAATGAACGACACCGTCAATCGCCAGATCCTGCTTGTCGAAAAGCCGACCGGCAAGCTTGGCCCCGAGCATTTTCGCCTGACCAAGGGGACGATCCCCGCACCGAAGGACGGCGAGGCGCTGGTGCGGACGCGTTACATCTCGCTCGATGCCGCCAACCGCGCCTGGATGCACGGCGCCACTTACCGCGCTGCGGTGGAAGCCAACACCGTGATGGCCGGCGGCAGCATCGCCGAGGTGATCTCGTCGAAGGATCCCGGCCTGAAGCCCGGCGACCTGGTGTTCGGCGACACCGGCTGGCAGGATTATGCCGCCGTGCCGGCCAAGCACCTGGCGAAGATGCCGAAGCTCGAGCCGATGACGCATCTGCTCAGCGTCTACGGCGTTGCCGGCCTGACCGCCTATTTCGGCCTGCTCCACGTCGGCAAGCCCAGGGAAGGCGAGACCGTGGTGGTGTCGGCGGCCGCGGGCTCGGTCGGCTCGATCGTCGGCCAGATCGCCAGGATCAAGGGCTGCCGCGTCGTCGGCATCGCCGGCGGCAAGGACAAGTGCCATTGGCTGACGAGCGAGCTCGGCTTCGACGCCGCGGTCGACTACAAGGACGGCGCCACCTACAAGGCGCTGCGCGCGGCGGCGCCCAAGGGCATCGACGTCTATTTCGACAATGTCGGCGGCGACATTCTGGAAGCCTGCCTGGCGCAGATGAACAATCGCGGCCGGATCGCCTGCTGCGGCGCGATCTCGCAATATGACGGCGTCCCCTCCGCGCACGGCCCGCGCGGCGTGCCCGGCCTGATCGTGGTGAAGCGGCTGATCATGCAGGGCTTCATCGTGATGGACTACATGGACCAGCGCGACGCCGCGCTCGCCGACCTGCAGTCCTGGGTCGCCTCGGGCAAGCTCAAGGTGCAGGAGGACGTCATCGACGGCCTCGAGAACACGCCGCAGGCGCTGATCGGGCTCTTGGCCGGCGAGAACCGCGGCAAGCGCATGGTGAAGGTGTAGCTGGGGAACATCTCCGAACCCGTCATCCCCGCGCAAAGGCTTCGCCTTTGCGCGGGGATGACGGTGTGAGAGTTGTAGCGAGTGGCTTCCCAACGTCGTCGTCCTGGCGAAAGCCAGGACCCATAGCCACCGAATTCGATTGAGAGTGCGATAGTGGCCCCAGCGTCACACA
This sequence comes from Bradyrhizobium ferriligni, assembly GCF_056837965.1. Lineage (NCBI taxonomy): Bacteria > Pseudomonadati > Pseudomonadota > Alphaproteobacteria > Hyphomicrobiales > Nitrobacteraceae > Bradyrhizobium > Bradyrhizobium ferriligni. Next base: position 683 of record NZ_JBXEJO010000111.1, on the reverse strand, counting down.
ACAACAAGCGGTTGGGGTAATGGGTCCTGGCTTTCGCCAGGACGACGGTGAATACATTCACATTCTCTCTGAATGCACTCGGCGCGGTCCTAATGCAGCGTGCCCGACGCCTGCGGTGCGGCTTGCGGCGCGGCGGTCTTGCCTTTCTTCGCCTTGCGCCAGTTCTCGAAACTCTGCACCACGACGAAGAACGCCGGCACGAACAGCACGGCGAGGCAGGTCGAGGCGATCATGCCGGAGAACACGGTGATGCCGATCGACTTGCGGGCGCTGGCGCCGGCGCCGGTCGCAAGCACCAGCGGCAGCACGCCGAGGATGAAGGCAAACGACGTCATCAGGATCGGCCGGAATCTCGCGCGCGCCGCGTCGATGGCCGAATCCAGCACCGACCGTCCGTCGCGCAGATGACGTTCCAGCGCGACCTCGACGATCAGGATCGCGTTCTTGGCCGACAGCGCGATCAACAGGATGGTGCCGATCTGGGTGTAGAGGTTGTTCTCGATATTCAGGCTCAGCAGCACCAGCGTCGGGCCGAGCAGCGACAGCGGCACGGCCAGGATCACCGAGATCGGCGCGTACCAGCTCTCATATTGCCCGGCGAGCACGAGATAGACGAGGAGCAGGGCCAGCGCGAACACATAGTAGATCTGGCTGCCGACCTCCTTCTCCTGGTACGACATCGC
>NZ_JBXEJO010000110.1:0-21713 GCF_056837965.1 Bradyrhizobium ferriligni | reverse complement strand
GCCGAAAGCGCGTTCGTGACGCCCTTTATATGGCGGCCCTCAACGCAGTTCGCAGAGCTGATCCGTTCAAGGCCTTCTATGCACGACTGCGACAGGCCGGAAAACCAGCCAAACTCGCCCTCATCGCCGTCGCCAGGAAGCTGCTGACGGTCCTCAATGCCATGATGCGAGACCGAAAGCCGTACCTGCAGACCAAACCAACATAACAGTTGCCGGCTCAAGGCCGGGACGACAACTGTTTTGAGGCACCGATGGACGCACGCGACTTCATCAAGGTCGGCATGAGCGCCGAGCGCATGCTCGTGGTGCCGCCGGAGCGCACCGTCGGGCATTTCGTGCCCGGCATGCCGATGGTCTATGCGACGCCGATGATGATCCTCGAAATGGAGATGGCGTCGGGCGACGCCATCCGCGCCGCGTTGCGGCCCGGCTGGGTCACGGTCGGCACCGAGGTCGATATCCGCCATCTCGCGGCTGCCCTGGTCGGCGCCACCGTGCGGACCACCGCGAAGGTGATCGCGGTCGAGCGCCGCGTGATCCGTTTCGAGGTCGAGGCCTTTGAGGGCACGCGCAAGCTCGGCGAAGGCCGCCACGCTCGCGGTTTGATCAATGTCGAGAGCTTCAACAAGCGCCTTGCCGGGACATCGGGTTCGGCGCACTAGATGAAGCCTTGAGGCCGATCCGCGTATCCCGTCATCCTGAGGTGCGAGCCTTGCGGCGCACTTGCGCCTCGAAGGATGGGCCGCGGGCCGTGCACCCTTCGAGGTGCGCAAGAGCGCACACCTCAGGGTGACGGGACTAGCAGGCGGCTACTTCGCCAATTCCTTTGAGCGACGCGTTGCCGCGGCAATGGCGCGGGTCATCAGTGGCTGCATGCCGTCATTGGCCATCAGCACCTCCAGCGCGGCAGCGGTGGTGCCGCCGGGCGAGGTGACGTTCTGCCGCAGGGTCGCGGAGGGCAGATCCGAGCGATGCAACAACTCGCCGGAGCCCGCGACGGTCGCGCGCGCCAGCGTGGTCGCAAGCTGCTCGGGCAGGCCGGCCGCAACCCCGGCACGCGCGAGCTCCTCGGCGAGCAGGAACACATAGGCCGGACCCGAGCCGGAGACCGCGGTCACCGCGTCCATCAGGCTCTCATCGTCGACCCATTCGACGAGCCCGGTCGCTTTCAGCAATGCGTCCGTCATCGCGCGCTGCGCGGCGGTGACGCTCTTCGCTGGCACCGCGACCGTGATGCCGCGGCCGATCGCCGCCGGCGTGTTCGGCATCGCGCGCACCACCGCGCCGCCGACAACCTCTTCCAGCGCCGACATGGTAGTGCCGGCCATGATCGAGACGACGAGTGTCGAGGGACCGACGAAGGATTTCAGCGCGGCGCCGGCGTCGCGGAATGATTGCGGCTTCACCGCGACGACAAGGGTGTCGACCGTGCCGAGATCCTTCGCCTGCGGATTGAGCCGCACGCCCTTTGCGGCAAGCGCGGAAATTTCCGGCGAGAGCTGCGGATCGATCACCGCGACGCGCTCGGGTGCGAGGCCCTGCGCGAGCCAGCCGGTCAGCATGGCGCCGCCCATCTTGCCCGCGCCCGCAAGCGCGATGGTGCCGGTGGTGTTCTTAAGTGCGCTGCTCGTGTTCACAGGCGTCTCCACAAACCCGGTGTCGTCCCGGCGAAAGCCGGGACCCATAACCACAGCCGGTTCTAGTGAGACGAGCGAGCAGCCACAAGCAGTTTGCGTAAGCTCCGAGGTCACGGAGTATGGGTCCCTGCTTTCGCAGGGACGACACCGAGCCTGAGGACGCGCTTACGCCTCGCCCTCGGTGTCGAACATCGCTGCGGCCATCGCCTCGGCGGTCGACTTGCCGGCCCACACCACGAACTGGAACGCCGGATAGTAGCGCTCGCAGGCGTGGATCGCGTTGACTACCATGGCCTCGCACTGCGCGGTGGAGGCGGTGAGGCCGCCGGGCAGCACAAGCGCTTGACGGTGCATCACCATGCCGGTGTGGGTCCACAGATCGAAATGGCCAACCCACAATTGTTCGTTGATCGCGGCGACCAGCCGCTGCACCTCGGCGCGGCGCGCCTGCGGCATCTTCATGTCGAAGGCGCAGGCGAGATGCAGCGCCTCGATCTCGCCCATCCAGGTGAACGAGAGCTGATAATCGATCCAGTCTCCCTTGGAGACGATCGTCACCTCGTCTTCGCCGGAACGCTCGAACGCCCAGTTGTTGTCGGTGGCGATATCCTCGACCACCGCAAGCGGGTTGTTCCGGGAATCGATAATGCTTTCGAGGAGGGACATGCCGTCTCGGACCTTGTTCTTATGATCGCTTGATACGCACACGGAAGCCGGCACTTGCGACATACTGCGTCGTGGCCGAGTGCAGTTCCTGATGCGGGCTTCCGGATGCCCCTGGACCTGACGCCGATGAAGTGATGTGATTTGCGGAATCCGCGCAACCGCACGCCGAGTCCGTCCACAGCCAAAGCGCGCATCGTCCACAGCTGATCTCCGCCACATCTGTGATTTTGAGAACAAATCGGAATCTAAGCGTTCGCGTAACGCTTTGTTAACCATTTGCCGGCGCTTCGCCGCGCCTGTGAATCAGTGGTCGGGCCCTCACATCAACCTCGCAGAGCCGCAACGCGCTCATGGGGACATGCCGTTTCCCCATGCCAAAGGCCTTGCCCGGCTGTCGCGCTTTGGTCATATTTCGCCTCAGGCACGTCCATCCCGGGCGTGCCGAGTTCTCAGGGCGGGGTGAAAATCCCCACCGGCGGTAAAGGGTGACGAGCCCAAGCCCGCGAGCGCCTTCCTTCCGCGAAGCCGGGGGAAGGGTCAGCAGATTCGGTGCAATTCCGAAGCCGACGGTTACAGTCCGGATGAAAGAGAACGGTTGCGGCGGCCAACGCGATTTTCGCGTGGGCTCGTGTCGTTGTCCGTGTGCCCTGATTCTGGTCCTGAAAGAGGAAAGCCATGAATCAGATGTTGCAAGACCAAGACGTTCAAGCTTCTCAAGTCCAAACCTCCCAGGCAGAAAGTGCTCCCGATACGCCGGCCATTCCGCCGGCGCCGGAGCATCCGCACTTCGCAAAGCCGCAGCGCGTTGCCTTCGTGCAGTCGTCCTGGCATCGCGACGTGGTGGAAGAGTGCCGCATCTCCTTCCTGAAGGAGATCGAGGCACGCCACATCACCAATGTCGATGTGTTCGAGGTGCCGGGCTCGTTCGAGATCCCGCTGCACGCGCAGCTGCTGGCGAAGACGCGCCGCTACACCGCGATCGTCGCAGCCGGGCTCGTCGTCGACGGCGGCATCTACCGCCACGAATTCGTCGCCGACACCGTGATCAAGGCACTGATGGATGTGCAGTTGCGCACCGAGGTGCCGGTGTTCTCGGCGGTGCTGACGCCGCAGCAATTCCACGAGACCGAGGTGCATTACGAGTTCTTCCGCAAGCACTTCGTGATCAAGGGGATCGAGGTCGCGGAAGCCTGTGCCAACACGTTGCTCAGCCTCGAGCGGCTGCGCGGCCAGGTCGCGGCGGGGATTCCTGGTTAGCATCGGCGGAAAAGCGATTCCGGCATGCGTGCCGGGATCGCTCTCGCCTGCGGCGCGTTCGGTTATGCTTGCGGCATAAAACCAAAACGCGCGGGAGGCGCCCATGACCGAACAACATTCCTCTGACTGGCTCGGCCTGTCGGGCCGCGTTGCCGTCGTTACCGGCGGAGGCGGCGGCATCGGCCGCGCCACCGCCGTCAGTTTCGCGCGGGCCGGCGCCAGGGTCGCCGCGCTCGATCGCGACGAGCGCTCCCTCGCGGAGACCAAAGCAAAGCTTCGTGAGTTCGGTGACGGTCATCTCGTCGCGAACTGCGATACGACCAGTGAGGACAATGTCGCCGCTGTCGCCGACGCCGTCGCGCGCACGTTTGGCGCTTGCGACATCCTCGTCAACACCGCGGCGGTGCTGCGCCCGGGCGGGCTCGATACGCTCGCGCTCGCGGAATGGAATGCGGTGCTGGCGGTCAATCTCACCGGCTATTTCATCTGCGCGCAGGCGTTCGGCCGCCAGATGCGCAAGGCCGGACGCGGCAGCCTCATCCACGTCGCCTCGATCGCCGCCAGCAATGCGCAGGGGCAGAGCGGCGCCTACAGCGTCAGCAAGGCTGGCGTAGTGATGCTCTCGCAGCAACTCGCCGCGGAATGGGGGCCGCATGGCATCCGCAGCAATGTGGTGAGCCCCGGCCTTGTCGTGACGCCGATGAGCCAGACCTTCTACGATACGCCTGGGGTCACCGAGCGGCGCACCGCCGTGGTGCCGATGCGCCGGATCGGCGCACCGCAGGACATGGCGGACGCGACCCTGTTCCTGGCCAGCGATCGCTCGTCTTACGTCAATGGTGAGGAGATCATCGTCGATGGCGGCTACGCGCGGACGCTGATGAGCCACGTGCCGCGGCCGGGGTTTTGAGGAAGCGATAGCCGCAAACTCGGTGTCGTCCCGGCCTTGAGCCGGGACCCATACCCACCAATGCGAATTGATTTACAACGCTGGAGCCACAGCCTTCGCAACAACAACGGCCTGTGGTTATGGGTCCCTGCTTTCGCAGGGACGACAGCAAATATCGATTTAATCGAACAGGCTCGAGACCGACTCTTCCGCCGCGGTGCGGCCGATCGCTTCGGCGATCAGGCCGGCGATCGAGATCTGGCGGATGTTCGGCGCCTTGTTGACGGCCTCGGTCGGCAGGATCGAGTCGGTGATGACCAGTTCCTTCAGCCGCGACGAGGCGATGCGCGCGGCGGCGCCGCCGGACAGCACGCCGTGGGTGATGTAGGCCGAGACCTCCTTGGCGCCGTGCGCGATCAGCGCTTCGGCCGCATTCACCAGCGTGCCGCCGGAATCGACGATGTCGTCGACCAGGATGCAATTGTAGCCGGCGACGTCGCCGATCACGTTCATCACCTCGGACTCACCCGGGCGCTCGCGGCGCTTGTCGACGATCGCAAGCGGGGTGTTGATGCGCTTGGCGAGGCCGCGGGCACGCGCCACGCCGCCGACGTCGGGCGACACCACCATCACCTTGGCGAGATCGAACTTCTCTTTGATGTCGCGCACCATCAAGGGCGCCGCGAACAGGTTGTCGGTCGGGATGTCGAAGAAGCCCTGGATCTGGCCGGCATGCAGGTCGAGCGTCATGACGCGGTCGACGCCGGCGTGCGAGATCAGGTTGGCGACGAGCTTGGCCGAGATCGGCGTACGCGAGCCGGACCTGCGATCCTGCCTGGCGTAGCCGAAATAGGGCACCACCGCGGTGATGCGGCGCGCCGAGGAACGGCGCAGCGCGTCGGTGATGATCAACAGTTCCATCAGATTGTCGTTGGCCGGAAACGACGTCGACTGCAGGATGAACATGTCCGAGCCGCGGACGTTCTCCTGGATCTCGACGAAGATCTCCATGTCGGCGAAGCGCCGGACCACGGCCTTGGTCAGTTCGATGCCAAGTCCCTTGGCGATGTCCTGCGCCAGCGCAGGATTGGAGTTGCCGGCGACGAGTTTGATTGATCCGTTCTTTGCCGACATCGATGCTTCCCCCCGCGCCTTGCTGGATACGACGTTCAGCATCTCAAGTCCTTACAGAACCGGCGGGTTTTCGGTGCGCGAGGGAATATCAGGCAGGCGCCTCCGATGGCAACCCATTAGCCGGCCTTGGCCGCCGTTTTTCCTGGGCAAAAAACCCATTTCCCCGGGAGATAACGGGGTTTAGTCGGCGGAATAGCCGAGCGCCACGGTCTCGGGCGCGGCGGAGGCCGGGAAGCTTGCCACCGTGGGCCCGCGGAGGTCCGGTGCCGCGGCGGGCGCGGGGCTGTCCGCCGGGCCGCCATTGAGCATGCTGGAGAGGCCGCTGAACCCGGCCTGGGCGATCTTGCGCAGCACCAGGTCGTCGGCGGCGGCCCAGGCGTCGCGGCCGGCCTTGCCGGCGGGCTCCTCGCCGGAGAGCCGCAGCGCGCGTTGCTGGTTGCTGTCGTAGACGTCCCACACCCACGAGATCATGGTGCGGCCGCGCACCACCTGCGCCGACAGATAGCTGCGCACGCGATAGGCGGCAGCGCCCTGGCGCGACACGATCGACAGGCTGCGCAGCTTGGACTCGCTGTCGAGCACGCCGACCATGCGGTCGAACACCTGGGGCGGCGGGCCGTCGATCGATTCGAACGCAACGGTTGCGCCGATGCTTGCCGGCGTGGCCATGGCGTAGGAGTCGGCCACGTTGCCGCCGGCCGCGCAGCCGCCAAGCGCGCACGCGATCGCGAGCCACGTGCCTGCGATCGCGGCGCGCGCGGCTGTCCCAGTTTGAAACTGGCGGTTCGACGCTTCCCTCATTGCGTCCTGCGATATCGTTAAAACGGCTTAACGTCTAGGGCAGGACGGCCACAGCCCTTAACCGATCCGGGCGGCGCGCCACGAGGTTTCGGATTTCCCTGCTCAGTCAGAGAGATGGTGCCGCATGGCCTCGGTGATCCAGGCCCATTCGCGGTTCGGGCTCGCGTCCGGCGATTGCCCGCGCATGATGGCGACGAGCTCCCAATAGCGCGCGGCACGGGCGTCGTGCAGGGCATATTTGCCGCGAATCCAGTTGCGGAATTCCGGATCAGGTTTTCGCTTCAGCAATCGCGCCGATGTTTCCAGCCAGTCGCGCGCCAGCGCCTGGCCGGCCTCCGACGTCGGGCCGAGGTCGCGCGCGATGATCTCCCTGGCTCTCGCCAGCACGGTTTCGTTGGCCGCTTGCCAGGCGGCGAGATCCAGCACGTGATGATTCCAGACGTCTTCCGCGTTAGCGCGGATGTTGGCGACGAGGGAAGGGTCGTTGAGCATCTCCGAAAGCTCGATCCAGGCATCGCACTGCTCGGGCGTCGGCTCGTCCGGCAATTCGGGTACGCTGGTCTCGATCATCTGCCGGATCCATTTCCGGTCGATGTTGATGCCGTCGGACACTTTCTCGAAGAAGCGCTCGACGACGTTGCGGCGCTCGGTGCGGGACAGCTGCGTCATGGTTAGGAATCTCCTCAAATCTGCTTCGGTGAGTTGCGGTGAACGCAACGCAGCCCGCAGGGCCGAGGCGACGCGGCGCTGCGCCGCGATCTCCGCTTCCAGCGTCTCGAGGCGAAGCTGCAGCGCCTCGACCAGCGAGAGCTGCCTGGTCAGGACCTCGCGGATGGCGTCGAGACCGAGCCCAGCATCGCGCAGGCAGCGGATCAGGTCGAGGCGAACCAGTTCGTCGTCGGTGAAGACGCGATAGCCGCTCGCGGTGCGGCCGGCCGGCGGCAGCAACCCCTGGTCCGAATAGAAGCGGAGCTTGCGGACGGAAATTCCGCTGAGCCGCGCCGCCTCGCCGATGCTGTAGGTGCGTTGTGTCATGCGCCGCTTGTCCGGTCTCCAGCAGGTGGAGAGTCAAGACGCTTGTCGCACAAAAATGAGGAGGACGCCCGGCGTCAGCTTTCCAGCGCGATGGCGTGAACGAGCCGGCCGTAATCGGCTTCCTTGCGATGCACGGAGCGGCGGTAGCTGAAGCAGCGCTCGTCGGAATAAGTGTCGATGCCGAGATCGTCGATCATCAGCACGCCGGCATTTTCCAGTCGCATGCGGATGAAGCCGGCAAGATCGAACATCGCGTGTCCGTCGCGTTCGGCGGGCATGAAGAACATGCCGTTCTCCGCATCGGCCTCGATGAAGCGTTCGACGAATTCGTTGCCGACCTCGTAGGACTCCTTGCGGATCAGCGGGCCGATGGCGGCGACGATGCCGCCGCGCTCGGCGCCGAGCTTCTCCATGGCGTCGATGGTCGATTCCAGCACGCCGGTCAGCGCGCCCTTCCAGCCGGCATGCGCCGCGCCGATCACCCGTGCATTGGGATCGACGAACAGGATCGGGCCGCAGTCGGCCGTCGTGACCGATATCGCAAGGCCCTCGGTGCGGGTGACGAGCGCGTCCGCCTTCGGGCGCGCGGCGCCATTCCATGGACCGGTCACGACCACGACGTCAGGCGAGTGAACCTGATGCACGCTGACGAGGTGATCGAGCGGCACGCCGAGCTGCGCCGCCATCCGCCGCCGGTTTTCCGCGACCTTGGCCGGATCGTCGCGCGAGCCGAGCCCGCCATTCAGCGCGGCATAGATGCCCTCCGACACGCCGCCCTCGCGCGAGAAGAAGGCATGGCGCAGGCCCGGAATGGCCGACAGCAACGGTGATCCCAATGTCATTGTTCGGTCTCGTCAGGCTGATCGCTCAATCCGGCGATCGAGGTGAGGCGCGGGTCGGAGATGGCCATGACCTTGAACATCGAGCCCATCCCGCCGCGCCCGGAATCGGTCAGCCGCTTCAGCGCGCCGGCAATGTCGGCGGAGACTTCGGGGCTTGCTTTCGCCATCAGCCCGGCGGCGCGGGCCTCGACGCCGAGACGCTTGAGGAAGTCGCCCTGCGTCGCCGGTCCGTGTACGCGCGCGCCGACATCCTCGGCGGCCCGCGCCAGGGCCTGGAAATCGACATGCGCGGTCACGTCGGCCTGTCCCGGGTTCTTCAGCGGGTCGGCGAAGCTGTGGCGTGCGATCGCCTGGAAGGTGTCGCCGGCGTCGCTGCGCAGATGGCCGTAATCGATGATCAGCGCGGCGCCGTCCTGGTCGCGCAGCCGCGTAGCCAGCTTCATGACCTCGTTGTCGGGCCGCCATTCGAACACCGCGCCGAGCGGGGCGGCGCGCACCAGCGGCGGCAGCAGCACCTCGAAATGCGGTGTCGGCTCGGGGGCGGGAGCGAAATACAGGTTGCCGTTGGCATCCATCCCGACCGTGCGCTCGTGCCAGCCGGTCTCGCGCCGGACCATCTGGTGGATCGGCAGCACGTCGAAATATTCGTTGGCGAGGATCACCGCCGGTCCCTCGGGCACGTCGTCGATGCTGTCGTGCCAGGTGATATCGCGCACGCCCGTCAGCGTCGCGTACTGCTTGTCGCGCAGCACCGGATTGACCTCGACGAGGTGGATGCTGAGCGACTGGTAGAGCGGCGGCAGCACGCGAAGCGCGCGCAGCGCGTCCGCCATCATGGTGCCGCGGCCGGGGCCGAGCTCGATCAGGCGGAGCGTCTCAGGCGAGCCGATCGCGCGCCAGATCGAGGCGCTCCACAGCCCAAGCAGTTCGCCGAACATCTGGCTGACCTCGGGCGATGTGGTGAAATCGCCCTCGCGGCCGAGCGGATCGCGCGACAAATAGTAGCCGTACCGCGGATGCATCAGGCACAATTCCATGTAGCGCCAGACCGGCATCGGCCCGGACAGCTTGATCAGCTTCCTGATCTCATCCAGCAGCGGGGAGGGTTCGCTCACGGCCTTCCTTGGATTGCACTTGCTTTGGATTGAACTTGGTCAGGTTGAACTCGGCGCCGGACCGCTCGCCCTGCGGCGGACGGCGGCCGTGATGAGGATAACGCCAACGATGATCATTGGCACCGACAGCAGCATGCCCATGGTTAATCCGCCCCACAGGAATCCCAGCTGCGGGTCGGGCTCCCTGAAGTGCTCGCCGATGATTCGGGCAACGCCGTAGATCGCAATGAAGCTGCCGAGGATCAGGCCGGGACGCTTGAGCGCCCCCATCCGGATCATGACGGCCAGCGCCGCAAACAGCACGATGCCTTCAAGCCCGGCCTCGTAGAGCTGGCTCGGATGCCGCGGCAGCGGCCCGCCATTGGGGAAGATCATGGCCCAGGGCAGGCTCGGATCGGCGTGACGGCCCCACAATTCGCTGTTGATGAAATTGGCGAGCCGGCCGAGGAACAGCCCGATCGGCGCGACCGCGGTGGTGATATCGCCGAGCGACAGGATCGGGATGTTGTTGCGGCGGGCAAACAGCATCACTGCCGCGACGCAGCCGAGGAAGCCGCCGTGGAACGACATGCCGCCCTTCCACAATTCCAGGATTTCGGCCGGATGCGCGATGAAGAAGGGCAGGTTGTAGAACAGCACATAGCCGGTGCGGCCGCCGACGATGATGCCGATGGTGATCCAGAGGATGAAATCGTCGAGTTGCGGCAGCGTGATCGGCGCCGGGCCGCCCCACAGCCGCTCCTTCTTGATCAGCGAGCGGGCGTAGATCCAGCCCAGCACGATGCCGACGATGTAGGCCAGCGCATACCAGCGGATCACGATCGGCCCGAGCGAGAGCGCGACGGGATTGAACACCGGAAAGTCGATCAACAGGAACGGCATCGTGCGTTTTGAGACTCAGCTCACGAGGTTGCGGCGGTAAAGCGCCAGCAGCCGCTCCCAGTGGCGTTCGGCGGCGTCGCGGTCATAGACCGGGCGCTTGGGGAACGCAAAGCCGTGATGCGTGCCGGGATAGATCTCTACCTCGTTGTTCGATCCCTTCATGCCGGCCTTCACCTGCTCGATGATGTCCTGTGGCGCGTAGATATCGGTCTCGGCGCAGGCGAAATAGAGTTCGGCCTTTGTCTTTTGCGCGGCAAGATGCGGACTGTCGGGTTGGTCGGTCGCCAGATGCGTGCCGTAGACCGAGGCGGCGGCCTTGACGCGATCGCCGAAATGGGTCGCCGCGTTCACCGCATAGCGGCCGCTCATGCAATAGCCGACGGTGCCGATGATGCTGGTGTTCGCGGCCTTCTGCGTCTCGGCATAGGCGAGCAGGCCTTTGGTGTCTTCCATCACCAGCGGAATGTTGAGCGAGTGCATCAGCTCGAACATGCGCTTGCGTTCGGGCGATTCCGGATCGGGATTGATCGGACCGAGCTCCATCACGCCGGCGCGGTAATACATATTGGGCAGCATCACATAATAGCCTGACGTGCCGAGCCGGCGCGCCATGTCGCGCAGCTCCTCGCGGATCGCCGGCGCGTCCATGTAGAAGATGACGACGGGGAAGGGGCCGCCGCGCTCCGGATGGGTGATGAAGGTGGTGGTCTTGCCGTCCTTGGTCGGGATCTCGACGGTCTCTTCGATCATGGCGTTTCTGCTCGCGTTATGTGTGCGATTTCTGTTGTGAGTTCATACGATTGCAAGGAAACCGGAGCATGACAAGGCAAGCCTCGGGAGGCCTGCCATTCGCGGCGGACTTGAACCGGATGGCTGAGATCGCCATTGTCTTTGGCGCGAGGCCAGTGAACGCGGAGAGTTTTGCCAGATGACCCAGACCAGCAACCGGTTTTTCGATGAGATCGGCCGTCTGATGAACGATGCCGCGGGCGCCGCCCAGGGCGTCAAGCGCGAGGTCGACACGGTCATGCGCAACCAGGCGGAACGTATCCTGCGCGACCTCGACGTGGTCAAGCGCGAGGAATTCGACGCGGTCAAGGACATGGCCCGCCTGGCGCGCGAGGAGAACGAGGCGCTGAAGGCGCGGATCGCCGCGCTGGAGGCCAAGCTCGGCGGCTCGGCGGGCTGAAACGGCATGTAGCCCGGATGGAGCGAAGCGAAATCCGGGACCACTGCCTCCGCGGGGCCGGCCCCGGATTGCGCTTCGCTCCATCCGGGCTACGCTCCCACGCCTTGGGGGCGAGCAAGAAAAATCCCTTCATTTCCTTGTCATTTCGGCCCTTTGGGGCTAAAAGCCCGCCACGTCCGCGGCCCCCGCACCCCTGGAGGCTTGCTGTGGACCTGAGCATGGGCCGCGCTGCGGCCTTTAACTTTTTAAATACAAGGACTTAACGCTATGGCGACCGTCAAGGAATTGAAGGCGACCGCGCGTCCGAAGAGCGGCAAGGGGGCCGCCCGGGCAGAGCGTCGCGCCGGGAGAGTTCCCGGAGTGATCTATGGAGACAACCAGCCCCCGGTGACCATCTCGGTCGACGATCGTGAACTGCGCCAGCGCATCCTGGCGGGCCGGTTCCTCACCACGCTGTTCGACATCGATATCGAGGGCAAGAAGCATCGCGTGATTCCGCGCGACTACCACCTCGATCCGGTGAAGGACTTCCCGCTCCATGTCGACTTCATGCGGCTCGGCGAAGGCGCGACCATCCGCGTCAGCGTGCCGCTTCACATCGTGAACGGTGAAAGTTCGCCGGGCGTCAAGCGCGGCGGCACCGTGAACATCGTCACCCACGCGCTCGATCTCGAGTGCTCGGTCGACAACATTCCGCAATACATCGAGGCCGACGTCGGCGCGCTGGAGATCAGCTACTCGCTGCATCTCTCCGACGTCAAGCTGCCCACGGGCGTGAAGTCGCTGACCCGCGAGGACGCGACGCTGGTCACCATCGTGCCGCCGTCCGGCTACGCCGAAGAGCAGAAGGCCGCGGCTGCGGCTGCTGCCGGTGGCGCTGCTCCGGCCGCGGGTGCTGCGGCTCCGGCCGCGGCGGCTCCGGCTGCGGGTGCAGCAGCTCCGGCCGCGGGTGCCAAGGCTCCCGCCGGTGGCGACAAGAAGAAGTAATCGATCAGGTCGGCGCGCGATCGTCTGATGGCGCGCCGACGCGGGATGCCGCGCCATGCGCCTTTTTGTCGGTCTCGGTAATCCCGGCGCGAAATACGCCAGCAACCGGCACAATATCGGTTTCCTGGCGGTCGACGAGATTGCACGGCGTCATGGTTTCGCACCATGGCGCCGTCGCTTTCAGGGCGAGACCTCCGAGGGCGTCGTCGATCGTGAGAAGGTCGTGCTGCTGAAGCCGGCCACCTACATGAACGAGTCCGGGCGCGCGGTGCAGGAAGCGGCGAACTTCTTCAAGCTCTCGCCCTCCGACATCACCGTGTTCCAGGACGAGCTCGAACTGCCGCCCGCCAAGGTGCGGGTCAAGATCGGCGGCGGGATCGCCGGCCATAACGGCCTGCGCTCGATCTCCGCGCATATCGGCAATGAGTATCGGCGGGTGCGGCTCGGGATCGGTCATCCCGGCGTCAAGGAGCTCGTGCACAGCCACGTGCTGTCGGACTTCGCCAAGAGCGACCGGGCGTGGGTGGAGGCCTTGTGCCAGGCCGTCGCCGACAATGCCGGCCTGCTGGCTGCGGGGCACGACGCGTCGTTCGCCAACAAGGTGCATCTGACGATGCAGTCCAAGGGATTTTTCGACAAGGGTGAGAACGGCGGCGAGAAGCCGGCCTGATCTCCCTTAATCGTCATCGGCACGAGCCCGCCATGACGAACCAGAGATTATTGAGGAAGACATGGGATTCAAATGCGGGATCGTCGGGCTGCCTAACGTCGGCAAGTCGACGTTGTTCAATGCGCTGACCGAGACGGCGGCCGCCCAGGCGGCGAACTATCCGTTCTGCACCATCGAGCCGAACGTCGGCGAGGTCGCGGTGCCCGATCCGCGGCTGGAGAAGCTCGCGGCGGTCGCGAAGTCCGCGCAGATCATTCCGACCCGGCTGACCTTCGTCGACATCGCGGGCCTCGTCCGCGGCGCGTCGCAAGGCGAGGGCCTCGGCAACCAGTTCCTCGCCAACATCCGCGAGGTCGATGCCATCGCTCATGTTGTGCGCTGCTTCGAGGATTCGGACATCACCCATGTCGAGGGCAAGATCGCGCCGCTCGCCGACATCGAGACCATCGAGACCGAGCTGATGCTGTCCGACCTCGACAGCCTGGAGAAGCGCGTCGACAACCTCTCGAAAAAGGCCAAGGGCAACGACAAGGAAGCCAAGGAGCAGCTCGAGCTCGTCAACCGCGCGCTGGTGCTGCTGCGCGACGGCAAGCCGGCGCGCGCGCTGGAGCGCAAGCCGGAGGAGGAGCGGGCGTTCCGCATGCTCGGGCTCCTGACCTCGAAGCCCGTGCTCTACGTCTGCAACGTCGAGGAAGGGTCGGCCAAGGACGGCAACAATTTCTCCAAGGCGGTGTTCGATCGCGCCAAGGAGGAGGGCGCGGTCGCGGTCGTGATCTCGGCCAAGATCGAATCCGAAATCGCGACGCTGTCGCGTGAAGAACGCACCGACTTTCTGGAGACGCTGGGCCTGGAAGAGGCCGGGCTCGATCGGCTGATCCGCGCCGGCTACCGGCTGCTCGATCTCATCACCTATTTCACCGTCGGCCCCAAGGAAGCGCGCGCCTGGACCATCGACCGCGGCACCAAGGCGCCCGCCGCCGCCGGCGTGATCCATACCGATTTCGAGAAGGGTTTTATCCGCGCCGAGACCATCGCCTATGCCGATTACATCGCCGGCAACGGCGAAGCCGGCGCGCGCGATGCCGGCAAGCTGCGGCTTGAAGGCAAGGAGTACGTCGTCGCCGACGGCGACGTCATGCATTTCAGATTCAATACCTGAGCAGGCGATCGCCAGCTGCGCGCAACGGCGGCGGCAAACTGAGCCTAGCTTTCTTCCTACGTCTTCCCGGGCAAGCGAAGCGCGACCCGGGGCCCATAACCACAGGGTCGCGTTGTTGAAGCGAGCTGTGGCCCCAGCTCGCTCCATCGCCACGTCCTGTGGTTGTGGGTCCCTGCTTTCGCAGGGACGACACTGAGTGTGCGGGTGGCGCTCTTTCTCACGTCGTCCCGGGCAAGCGAAGCGCGACCCGGGACCCATAAACACAGGGTTGCGTTGTTGAAGCGGGCTGTGGCCCCAGCTCCATCCTCACGTCCCGTGGTTATGGGTCCCTGCTTTCGCAGGGACGACATCGAGTGTGGGGGTGGCGCTTAGCTCACCGATCCGCGCGCCCGATCACGTCCATCAGTTCGGCGATCTTGCGCCGCTGGTCGGCCTTGTCGCCGGACGAGATCGCATGCTCGACGCAATGCGCGACATGATCGCGGAGGACCTCTTCCTCGACGCGGCGCAGTGCCGCGCGTGCGGCCGCGATCTGCGTCACCACGTCGATGCAATAGCGGTCGTCCTCGACCATGGCGGCCAACCCGCGGATCTGACCTTCGATCCGTTTGAGCCGTTTTAAGCAGGATGTCTTGACCTCGTCTCTCATAGGCCTCATATACCCCCCTAGGGTATACAAATCAAGAGGCCGGATTAGCGGCCGGGAAGAGTTTCGTGGCACACGCAAAGCACGACCATTCGCACGCGGATCATCACCACAACGGCACGGCCGCGCATTCCTGCTGCGGCGGCAAGCATGATCACGACACGACGCCGGCCGATGCGGCGTTCGCGATCGATCCGGTCTGCGGCATGAAGGTCAACCCGGCGACCACCAAGCACGGCTTCAGCTACAAGGGCGAGGAGTACCTGTTCTGCAGCGGCCGCTGCCGCGAGCGTTTCGAAGCCGACCCTGAGAAGTATCTCAAGCCGCGCGAGGAGGAGCCGCCGGCACCCGCGGGCACCATCTACACCTGCCCGATGCACCCCGAGGTGCGCCAGGTCGGCCCCGGCAGCTGCCCGATCTGCGGCATGGCGCTGGAGCCCGAGCAGATCTCGCTCGACGACGGACCGGATCCTGAACTGATCGACATGACGCGGCGGTTCTGGATCGGCCTCGCGCTGACCTTGCCGGTGTTCGTGCTCGAGATGGGCAGCCATCTCGGGCTGATGCATCTGGTGCCACAGGGCTGGTCGAACTGGATCTCGTTCGTGCTGGCGACGCCGGTCGTGCTGTGGGCCGGTGCGCCGTTCTTCGTGCGCGGCTGGCAGTCGCTCGTCACCCGCAATCTCAACATGTTCACGCTGATCGCGATGGGCACCGGCGTCGCCTATGTCTACAGCGTGGTCGCGACACTGGCGCCGCAGTTGTTCCCGCCCGCGTTTCGCGACATGCACGGCGCGGTCGCGGTGTATTTCGAGGCGGCGGCCGTGATCACGGTGCTGGTGCTGCTCGGCCAGGTGCTGGAATTGCGCGCCCGCGCGCAGACCTCGGGCGCGATCCGCGCGCTGCTCGGCCTCGCACCCAAGACCGCGCGGCGCATCACCGAACATGGCGACGAGGATATCGACATCGACGCAATCAAGGTCGGCGACCGCCTGCGCGTGCGGCCGGGCGAGAAGGTGCCGGTCGACGGCGTCGTCGTCGAGGGCAGTGCGGTCATTGACGAGTCCATGGTCACAGGCGAGTCGATGCCGGTCACCAAGGCCGAAGGCGAGAGGGTGATCGGCGGCACGGTCAACCGGAGCGGCGGCCTCGTGATGCGCGCCGAGAAGATCGGCCGCGACACCATGCTGTCGCGGATCGTCGACATGGTGGCGAAGGCGCAGCGCTCACGCGCGCCGATCCAGCGGCTGGCCGATCGTGTCGCCGGCTGGTTCGTGCCGGCGGTGATCGCCGCCGCCGTGCTCGCCTTCATCGCCTGGACGGTGTTCGGCCCCGAGCCGCGCCTGACCTTCGCGCTGGTCGCCGCCGTCACGGTGCTGATCATCGCCTGCCCCTGCGCGCTGGGATTGGCGACGCCGATGTCGATCATGGTCGGTGTCGGCCGCGGCGCGCATTCCGGCATCCTGATCCGCGACGCGCAGGCGCTGGAGCGGATGGAGGCGATCGATACGCTGGTCATCGACAAGACCGGTACGCTCACCGAGGGCAAGCCGAAGGTCGTGCGCGTCATTGCCGCCGAAGGGTTCGGCGAGAGCGATCTGCTGCGCGTTGCCGCCAGTGTCGAGCAGGGCAGCGAGCATCCGCTGGCGCAGGCGATCATCGCCGCTGCCAAGGAGCGCAAGCTTGCATCCGCCGCCGTCAGCAATTTTGTCTCGCCCTCCGGCAAGGGCGCGACCGGCATGGTCGAAGGCAGGCAGGTTGCGCTCGGCAACGCGGTGCTGATGGCCGAGCTGAAGATCGCGACAGCAGCGCTCGACGAGGCGGCCGAGGCCGCGCGGCGGGACGGCGCGACGGCGATCTATGTCGCGGTCGATGGCCGCATCGCCGGGGTGATCGCGATCGCCGATCCGGTCAAGCCGTCCGCGACGAGAGCGCTGCAGGCGCTGCGTGCCGAGGGCCTGCGCATCGTGATGTTGACCGGCGACAATGAGACCACAGCGCGGGCGGTGGCAATGACGCTTGGCATCGACGAGGTCGAGGCCGGCGTTCTGCCGGAGCGCAAGAGCGAGGTCGTGCAGCGGCTGCGCGGCGAGGGGCGCACAGTCGCGATGGCAGGCGACGGCGTCAATGACGCGCCGGCGCTCGCCGCTGCCGATGTCGGCATCGCGATGGGCGGCGGCACCGACGTCGCGATCGAGAGCGCCGGCATCACGCTTTTGACCGGCGACCTGATGGGCCTGGTCCGCGCGCGGCGGCTGTCGGTCGCAACCATGCGCAACATCCGCCAGAACCTGGCGTTCGCCTTCGTCTACAACGCCGCCGGCGTGCCGATCGCGGCCGGCGTGCTGTACCCGCTGTTCGGCATCCTGCTGTCGCCGATGGTCGGCGCCGCCGCGATGGCGCTGTCCTCGGTCAGCGTGATCGGCAATGCGCTGCGTCTTTCGCGGGTGAAGCTGGATTGAGCTCTTGTCTCTCGCCCTGCAGGCTCTGGGCGAGGGACACACGATGCGTAGCCCGGATGAAGCGCAGCGCAATCCGGGGCCGGTCGCGCCACGTGGCGATGGCCCCGGATTTCGCTTCGCTCCATCCGGGCTACAAGAGTTACGCCGGCAGCAGAAGTTGCGCGCGCCGTTCCATCTCGGCGTCGAGCCAGGTTGCGAGATCCTCGCTCACCGCGACCATCGGCAGCCGCACCTCGGGGCTGTCGATCAGTCCCTGCCGCCACAGCCAGTGCTTGGCCGGCGCGGGGCTCGGTTCGGCGAACAGCAGCCTCGTCAGGCCGACGACGCTCTGCCAGGCAGCCAGCGCCGCGTCGCGCTGGCCCTGCTGCAGCAGCGTGCGGATCGCGGCGAAGGTGTTTGTTTCCAGATGTGCGGACAGCAGGATCGCGCCGTCGGCGCCGTCCGAGAGCGCATCGAAAGTCTGCGCATCCTCGCCGGTCAGCACGCGGAAGCCGGCCGGCCGGCGGTTGAGGAAGTCGATCGACTGCGCGCGGTCGGCGCAGCAATCCTTCATGCCGGCGATGTTCGGATGGTCCGCGAGCGCCAGCAGCGTCTCGTTGGTCAGGTTCACCGCCGTGCGATAGGGAATGTTGTAAAGCACGATCGGCCACGACGCGTGATCGGCGAGCGCGTTGAAGTGCTGCACGAGCCCGCGTTGCGAGGGCCTGATATAATAGGGGCTGGCGATCAGATAGCCGTTGATCGGCCAGTCGGCCGTGTCGTCCAGCGCTTCCTTCATCCGGGCGGTCGAGGCACCGGAGAGCCCGAGACAGACCGGCAGATGGCGGGAGCTGGCACTGAGCTCGTCGAGCACGACGCTCACCAGGCCCTCCAGCTCGTCCATGCTGAGCGCCATGCCCTCGCCGGAGGTTGCACCGAGAATGAACCCGTCGACGGGGCCATTGGCGTAGTGCCGTACGAGACGCCGCAGCGAGGTGACGTCGAGCTCGCCGTTACGGAATGGCGTGATCAGGGGTAGCCAGAGGCCCTGCAATTGCTGGTGTAGATCGGTCATGTTCCATCTCCTCGAGAAGGCAAAGCCGGAGACGGGACCAACAAAAAACCCCGTCCAGGCGGCGGGGTTTCGGGATCGGTTTGAATGCGAAGGTGATCTTATCGCGCGCGATCTCGTGTCCCCGGGAGGGGAGCTTTTTTCGACGACAGAACGGCGCACGAAGTCGTGATCATGGGATAATGATGCTGCGCTGCGAGGTTGTTGTCAATGCACATGCTGATCGGCGCGTGCGGCGCGTTTTGCGCATGACGTGAAGATGAAAAGGCACGGCGAAGAAAAAAAGCCGGGCTCAAGTGAGCCCGGCTTAAGGTATTGGCCACGTGAGGCCGACACAATCACCTTCCAAGAGGGATTACTGAACTTCCGCGCCACTGGAGGAGGGGGACATATGCGCGACGCGAACGCTCAGCGTGTAAGCACTATGATCCCCATCGACGCCTTGCAGCAACTATCCAGGTCGCATGTCAGTCATGCGGAGACCGGGGGCAGCACGGATATCCCTATAAACCAGCCCTATAAGGGCCGCTTAATCACGACGGCCAGCGCTGCGCCTTGCTGACCACGAAGTCGCGGAACACCTGCACGCGGGCCACCGTCTTCAGCTCTTCCGGATAGACGAAGTAGGTGTCGAGCGCGATCGAGTCGGACTCGCCGAACAGCTGCACGAGGTTGTTCTGTTCGACCAGATAGTCCGGCAGCGCGGCGATGCCGAGGCCCTGCTGGCAGGCGCGCACGAGGCCGAGGATGTTGTTGACCTTGAAGTAGGGCTCGCGCGGACCGGAGCCGTTGCGGCCGGCATCGATCAGCCAGCTGCGGTTCTGCAGATGCGGCGGCACCTGCGAGTCGCCGAGCATGATGATGCGATGCGAGTCGAGATCATCGAGCGTGCGCGGCGTGCCGAAGCGCTTGATGTATTCCGGCGAGCAATAGGCATGGAAGCCGATCGAGAACAGCTTGCGCTGGATCAGGTCCGGCTGGGTCGGCTTGCGGGTGCGGATCGCGACGTCGGCCTCGCGCATC
The DNA here is from genome assembly GCF_056837965.1 of Bradyrhizobium ferriligni. NCBI lineage: Bacteria > Pseudomonadati > Pseudomonadota > Alphaproteobacteria > Hyphomicrobiales > Nitrobacteraceae > Bradyrhizobium > Bradyrhizobium ferriligni. The sequence goes on along the minus strand of NZ_JBXEJO010000110.1, from coordinate 2,268 downwards.
GAGAGGTCGAGATCCTCGTCGGTGACGATCAGCGAGATCCGGATGTCGGGATAGAGCGCGGTGAACTCGTCGAGCCGCGGGATCAGCCAGTTGATGCCGAGCGCCGGCGGCGTCGTGATCTTGAGGTCGCCGCTCGGCCGCTCGCGGCTGTCGGTGAGCTTTGCGCGGGCCGCCTGCAGCTGCATGAACACGTCATGCGCGGTGCGGAACAAGAGGTCGCCCTGTTCGGTGAGGATCAGGCCGCGGGCGTGGCGGTGAAACAGCGACACCGAGAGCTCCTGCTCCAGCGCGCTGACCTGGCGGGAGACCGCCGATTGCGACAGGCCAAGCTGTTCGCCGGCATGCGTGAAGCTGCCCGCCTCCGCCGCTGCGTGAAAGACCTTCAGCTTGTCCCAATCCATATCCGTAAATCCGTCGCGAGATCGTGCCATGATTATTCCGCCGCTGCGCGATCGCTCGCGCGAAGAGCCAGGAAGCGTTCCGCCTCGAGCGCAGCCATGCATCCGAGGCCGGCGGCGGTGACCGCCTGCCGGAAGGTTTCGTCCGCCACGTCGCCCGCGGCGAACAGGCCGGGCATCGAGGTCGCGGTGGAGTTCGGCGCGACCTCGACATAGCCCGACGGTTTCAGCTTGATCTGGCCTTTGACGAGCTCCGTCGCCGGCGCATGGCCGATCGCGATGAAGACGCCGTCGGTCTTGAGGTTCGTGAGCGCGCCGGTCTTGACGTTCTTCAGCCGCACATGGGTGACCTTGTTCGGGTTCTCCGATCCGCAGATCTCGTCGATCGCCGAATCCCACACCACCTTGATCTTGGGATTCTTGAACAGCCGTTCCTGCAGGATGCGCTCTGCGCGGAAATGATCGCGGCGATGCACGATGGTGACCTGGGAGGCGTGATTGGTCAGGTACATCGCTTCCTCGACCGCGGTGTTGCCGCCGCCGACCACCACGACGTTCTTGCCGCGGTAGAAGAAGCCGTCGCAGGTCGCGCAGGCCGACACGCCGCCGCCCTGGAACTTTGCTTCCGAGGGCAGGCCGAGCCAGCGCGCCTGGGCGCCGGTGGCGAGGATCACGGTCTCTGCGAGATAGACGTCGCCGGAATCGCAGGTCAGGCGAAACGGGCGCTGGCCGAGTTCCAGCTTGTTGACGTGATCGGTGACGATCTTGGTGCCGACATGGGCCGCCTGCTTCTCCATCTGCTCCATCAGCCAGGGGCCCTGGATCACATCGGCGAAGCCGGGATAGTTCTCGACGTCGGTGGTGATGGTGAGCTGCCCGCCCGGCTGGATGCCCTGGATCAGCACCGGCTCGAGCATCGCGCGTGCCGCGTAGATCGCTGCGGTGTAGCCGGCGGGGCCGGACCCGATGATGACGACCTTGGCGTGGACAGGCGCGGGCATTAGCTGATCCCTCTCTTCTGGGGACTTTGACGGGGACTTGTGTGGGAAGCACCCCGGAGGCAGGTCACGGCGGTGCTGAAAGTGTCAAATCCAAGTCTAGGATATCTGGGAAGCTATGCAAGATTTGCAATCCATGGCAGCGATTTTTCCCCGGAACTGAAGTCACATTCGCGAAATCGTGCGCTGCACGCGCAATAAAATTGCGCAATGCCGGCTGGCTGCGCTATGAGAGTTGCCGGCGGACCTGCCAAGCCTTCCAAACCCTTAGGGAACTGTAGTCGCGTGTCGAAGAACCTTGACGAGATCGACCTCAAAATCCTCGCCGAGATCCAGGCCGATGGCCGAATCACCAATGTGGAACTGGCCAAACGCGTCGGTATCTCGCCGCCGCCCTGCCTGCGCAGGGTGCGGGCGCTGGAGGAGGAAGGCTACATCCAGGGATACCGCGGCCTGCTCGATCCGCGCCGCCTCGGCTACGACGTCACGGTGTTCGCCTCGGTGCATCTGTCGAGCCAGGCCGACGCCGATCTTCGCGCCTTCGAGAATTTCGTGCGCGCCGAGCCGCTGGTGCGGGAATGCTGGATGCTGTCGGGCGAAGTCGACTTCATCCTCAAATGCGTCGCGCCCGACATGGCGACGTTCCAGGATTTCGTCACCCACCTGACGGCCGCGCCGCACGTGCGCAACGTCAGGACGTCACTGGTGCTGCACAACTCGAAATACGAGGCCGCGGTGCCGCTGGGATTGAAGGCGGTCGGCTGACGCGATCCATCACGTGATTGCTTCGCGCAACGACGCTTGAATCGGACGACGTGCATTTCGGCTGATCGCTTTCTTCTCCCTCCCCCTGAAAGCGGGAGGGCAGGGTG
>NZ_JBXEJO010000109.1:0-21688 GCF_056837965.1 Bradyrhizobium ferriligni | reverse complement strand
AGAGGTGTATAAGAGACAGCGGCTCGACCGGGCGATCCAGTACGCCGCGGCCCCCCGGCTCCATCACCGGCGTCTCTGGAATACTGGATCACCCGCTTTCGCGGGTGATGACACCGACCTAGCCGTTTGACAGCAAGCGTAGCCCGGATGAGCGAAGCGATATCCGGGACCAGCATCACGGGATACTCCACCGGCCCCGCATATCGCTTCGCTCATGCGGGCTACTGCTGCCGCGACGCGTTCATGCCGGAGGTATTTTGGGACGACGGCGCAATCGCATCATCGCACGCGAAGCAAATCACTCAGGTGCCACGCGCAATGTGATCCGCGTCAATTCCGACGGGCGGCCGAGCCGCAAGGCAAAGCCCGGCCACAGCGCGGTGCCGTTGTTGACGTAGAGCGTCATCCCGTCGACGTCGTAGCGGCCCGAGACGAAGCCGGCATTGGCGCGCGCGGCGAGGCGATCGATCCCCACGATCAATCCGCCATGGGTGTGTCCGGAGAGTTGCAGCGCGACGCCGAGCCGGGCGGCCTTTCGTGCATCGCTCGGCTGGTGGTCGAGCAGGACGACGGGCGCGCCCTTCGGGGCGCCGTCGAGAACCGCGGCAAGATCGCGGACGGAATGCCCCCGGTGGCGCGAGGCGCGGTCGGTGATCCCTGCGATCACCAGGCGGCCGCCGCCGCGTTCGAGCACGATGTGCCGGTTCTCGAGCGAGCGCAGGCCGAGCGCTTCGTAGTGCGCCATCCAGCCGTCATAGCCGAAGATATATTCGTGATTGCCCGAGATCACGTAGACGCCATCGGCGGCCATCAGGTCGCGCAACGGCGCGATGTCGTTGCGCCGCGCATCGATGGTGCCGTCGATCAGGTCGCCGGTGATCGCGATCAGGTCGGCGCCGAGCTTGTTCGACCGCTCGACCACGGCGCGCGCCCATGGCGCGGGAAACAGCCGGCTGATGTGCAGATCTGTCAGTTGCAGGATGGTGTAGCCGTCGAACTCTTGCGGAAGTCCGCGGATGCCGACCTCGACATCCCTGAGCGGCGGAATGCGCATCGCCTGATGCACGCCGATCGCGGCGGCTGCGGCCGCCACCGCAGCAAGTGCGTAGCGGACGCCATCAGGCGCGCCGACGAGGCCGCCGTGGATCAGCGCGGCCACCAGCAGCCCGGCATCGAGCGCCAGTTGCAGCAGCGCCAGCAGCATGACCGCGCCGAACGCCCAGTTGAACAGGACGACCACCGGACGCGGAAACTCCGGCGAGAATTCCGATCCCGACGACAGCCTGTTCCAGCGGTGAAACTGCAAGGCGACCAGCACCAGCAACGCGGCGCCGATCTTTGCCGGGAGCGGCCAGTCGAGCGGCCAGATGAAGCGGGCCAGGATCAAGAGGCTGGTCAGGCCGAAGATGAGTTGGGGAATGGTCTCGCTCCGGATCGGATCGGTTGAGGCTGCGGGCTCGGCGCTCAGCGAAGGTAGGGTGGATCGGGCGCAGGCGTAAGCCGCCATCGTCTGCACATTTTCGGCAAGTCGCGCGTCGCTGAAACGCCTTGCGCTTTTGTCCCAGTTGCCCGGATGAGCCAACGGGTCGCGCGAACGCGCGCCCGATGACAGGCTCCGCGACATCCGGGATCCGCCTCGCAAGAACACACCACCGGTCCCCGCATATCGCTTCGCTCATGCGGGCTACGGGCTGCGCGCGTTGCGTCTCCTGGCGCATCTTCCCCATCAGCATTATCGGCCCCTCCCGAAAAATGAACTTGAACGTCGCTCATTTTCATGCCAGATATTGAACATTGTTCATTTTTATCGGGAGCCGACGATGCAGACGACCTTCCGGATCGACGGATTGACCGGGTCCGAGCGGCCCGTGAAACCGTGGATGAAGCTCACCCCGGCGATCATCACGATCGGCATCATTGCGGCATTCGCGGCGCACGGACGCATCGCGCAGCCGGCGGGCTACAACGATTTCGCCGACCACTCGGCCATCTTCGGCATCCCCCACGCAGCCGATGTCCTGTCGAACGCAGGCTTCGCCCTGGTCGCGATCTGGGGCTGGCTGGCGCTGCGCCCTCACCGCAACAGCGACCGGCTGCGCGCCGGATGGCCCGGCTACCGCCTGTTCCTGATCGGCCTGTTCCTGACAGCGTTCGGGTCCGCCTTCTTTCACCTCGCCCCCGGCGACGGCCGGCTGACCTGGGACATGCTGCCGATTGCGCTTGCCGGCGCGGGCCTGCTGGTCGGCGTCCGCGGCGACACCCAGGCAGGATCGAAAACGAACATCGAGGCGATCGTTCTCGGGCTTTACGCCGCCGCCAGCGTCGCATGGTGGGTCCATACCGACCGACATGGCGCGGGCGACCTGCGATCGTATCTGTTGCTGCAGGTCCTCCCGCTCATCCTGATCCCGCTCTGGCAATCGATCTATCATGCGCCGCGCGCCGACCGCGCAGCCTTCGCCGCGGCGATGGCGCTGTACGCGCTGGCCAAGATCGCAGAGGTGCTCGACCACGAGATCGCGAACACGCTCGGGTTCGTCAGCGGACACACCTTGAAGCATCTGCTCGCGACGGCCGCTACAGCCGCAATTGTCTGGGGGCTCACGCGACGATTTTCGGCCGTCGGCCGTCGAACGGCGGGCACTTCGACAATTTCGGAATAATGGAAACGTACCGCTGATTTGCCCGACGCGTCAAGTCGCTTTTCCGCCTCCCCGCGGCCACTGCTACTGTGCATGGGGTTGTTTTCGATATTTTGGATGGGCAGCCCTGCTTCGTCGATCGCATCAGGCGGATTGACCGGCATGGCGACCGCATCCATATGCATCTGCATGAACCGGCTGCTCCCCGCCGTTTCGCATCCACCTGGACACAGCCAAATACCATCGGCTCCCGTCCCTAACGTTCCGGAGTCGCCGTGGCCGCCCTCTCCATTCTCGATCTCGTCCGCGTCACCGAGGAAACCGACGCGCGCGGCGCGCTCTATAACGCGCGCGATGTCGCGCGCCATGCGGAGGCTCTCGGCTATCGCCGCATCTGGGTGGCGGAGCACCACAACATGGCGGGCATCGCCAGCGCCGCGACGTCGGTCGTGATCGGGCACATCGCGGCGGGCACCAAGACCATCCGCGTCGGCGCCGGCGGCATCATGCTGCCGAACCACGCGCCTTATGTCATCGCCGAGCAGTTCGGCACGTTGGCGCGGCTGTTTCCGGACCGTATCGACCTTGGCCTCGGCCGCGCGCCGGGCACCGACCAGCTCACGCTGCGCGCGCTGCGCCGCACGCCGGAATCCGCCGAGAACTTTCCGCAGGACGTGCTCGAGGTGCAGGCCTTCCTCGCGGCGGCCGGTCCCAACCAGCGCATCCAGGCGGTGCCGGCCGCGGGCACCGACGTGCCGCTGTGGATTCTCGGCTCGAGCAATTTCGGGGCGATGCTGGCCGGCGAGCTCGGCCTGCCCTACGCCTTCGCCTCGCACTTTGCCCCCGAGCTGCTGATCCAGGCGCTGCAGATCTATCGTGCCCGCTTCAAGCCGTCGGAGCAGCTCGCGCATCCCTACACCATGGTCGGCGTCAACATCATCGCCGCCGACACCGACGAGGAGGCGCGGCGGCTGGCGACCACGCAGCAGATGTCGTTCACCAACATCTTCCGCGGCGCGCGCGGCCTCAGCCAGCCGCCGATCGACGACATCGAGAGCTACTGGTCGCCGTCGGAGAAGGTGCAGGCGATGCGGATGCTCGCGCGCTCCATCATCGGCTCGCCCGCGACGGTGCGCGCCGGCATCGACGCGCTGGTCGCGGAGACCGGCGCCGACGAGCTGATGATCGTGTCCGACGTCTACGATCACCAGAAGCGGCTGCGATCGTTCGAGCTGATCGCCGAGGCCGGCGGGATCAAGGGGATCACTTGAGCAGGCCGGCAGGCGCCTGCGACTGCGCGAGCTGGCCGAGCGTCACGCTCAGCGAATTCGGCGCATTGTCCCGCAGCATCGAAAGCTTGACCGAACTGCCCGGCGCTCCCGCATAAACCTTCTTGGTCAGCTCGTTGGCGCTCTTGATCGGCTCGTCATTGACCGAGGTGATCACGTCCCCCCGCTTCAATCCGGCCTTCGCTGCCGGTCCGCCGGTCTGCACGCCGACCACGACCGCGCCGTGCAGATTGTTCGCACCTAAGCTTTCGGCAATGCCGGGGGTGATCGATTGAATCTGGGCGCCCATCCAGCCGCGCGTGACCGTGCCCTTGTCCTTCAGCTGCGGGATCACCGTCTTTACGGTATCCGCGGGTATCGCAAACGCGACACCGACCGAGCCGCCGGAGGGCGAGAAGATCAGACTGTTCACGCCGATCACCTCGCCATGCGTGTTAAAGCTCGGCCCGCCGGAATCGCCGCGGTTGATCCGCGCGTCGATCTGGACGAAATCTTCCGAAGATCCCGTCTCCAGGTCGCGCGCACGCGCCGAGACGATCCCCGCGGTGACGGTGTTTCCGAGTCCGAATGAATTGCCGGCCGCGAGCACCCAATCGCCGGTGCGCGGCGGCTGATCCGCGAGCTTGACATAGCTGAAGTCGGTCCGCCCATCGACCTTGAGCAGGGCGAGGTCGCTGACCGGATCCTTGCCCAGGACTTTCGCCTTGTAGACCTTGTTGTCGCTGGTGCGGACATCGGCGCGGTCGCTGCCTCCGAGGACGTGATTGTTCGTCACCGCATAGCCGTCCGCCGAGATGAAGAAGCCCGAACCGATCGATGTCATCTCACCCAACTTCGGCGGATTGCCAGGTCCGCGCCTGCCGGGATTCGGAACAGCCCTCCCCGGCGTGTCCTGATCGGGCGGGCCGTTCGGCCCGGAAGAGTCGCCGGGAGACTGGCCGGGAGGAGAGTCGTCGTCATCCGCCGCTGCCGCCACCTTGGCGTTGACGCCAATCACGGCCGGCCCGACCTTCTCCGCAAGGTCGGCGAACTCGCCGGGACCACCATTGCCATGATCCGCGCGCGAATTCACCGGCTCTGCGTGGGCAAGACTTACGCCTACAAGGCTTGTTGCGCCCACCAGCGACGCCGACGTGAAGGCGGCGGTGACGAGCGACGTGCGAAGGCTGACGAAAGCCGGGTTTCTGTGATTCATCTTCCGCGTCCATGTTTGGGATCAGCCGATTGTTTTTCGATGAGCTGTCGGCCCGGACGCAACGATCAGTGAACCGTTCCCCGCAAGCACAGGGCCGCAATGCCGAGCGACGAACGGCAACGGATGGAGCGACAGACCGTTCCATCGGCATCCGCGGGTGGACGGGCGGCTCGCCACCTTTGCGCCCTTTTGCGCACCAAATCGCCGGGTTTTCGCTTGCTTTGCCCGCCTGCGCCCCTACGGTGCGCCCGCAACGACGGAGACGATCTCGACCATGGACGCCGCAATGAACTGCCCGAAATGCAATTCCGAGCATGCCTATCAGGACGGCGCCCTCTGGGTCTGCCCGGAATGTGCCCATGAGTGGAGCAGCGATGCGGCCGCGACCGCCGAAAGCGCGCAGCAAGCGGGCGTGCGCGATGCGCACGGCAACCCGCTGACCGACGGCGACAGCGTCATCGTGATCAAGGACCTCAAGGTCAAGGGCTCGTCGTCGGTCGTCAAGGGCGGCACCAAGGTCAGGAACATCCGCCTCACCGAGGGCAGCGACGGACACAACATCGCCTGCAAGATCGACGGCATCGGCGCGATGAATCTGAAATCGGAGTTCGTCAAGAAGGCCTAGCGCAGCCCGGCTTACGCGTCCGCCAGGGCTTTCACCGATGAGGCGGCAGCCTTCGCGATGTGCCGGTTCTTGTCGTCGACCAGCACGACCCGCGGATGAAACTTGCGCGCCTCGTCGGCGTCGAAGCTGGCATAGGCGACGATGATGACCTTGTCGCCGGCCATGGCGAGCCGCGCGGCCGCGCCGTTGAGGCCGATGGTGCCCGATCCCGCCGGCGCCTCGATCACATAGGTCGAGAAGCGCGCACCGGTGTCGATGTTATAGATGTCGACGCGTTCATTGATGAGGAAGCCGGCGGCCTCGATCAAATTGCGGTCGATCGAAATCGACCCTTCGTAATGCAAGTCCGCTTCGGTGACGTGCGCGCGATGAATCTTGCCCTTCATCAAAGTCACTTGCATCGAGACCATCCCGTATCGTTGCGTCGGAATTTTCCGCGCCGCCAATAACGGCGCGCCGCCTCCGCGTCAACGTTGTCCGGGTTTACGCTCGCTTCGAGCGCAGCTCCGCCGCGATGAGTTTGTCCTCAAATCGCCGACCGCGCCGGTCCACAATGCTCCGAACCACCAAAATCGGAGAATGAATGCGCTGCGGCGAAGCCTTTCCGGAGCAGGCTATTATTTGTGAACGCGGCGGACGCCCTACTCCCGCTTGCTCGCAATCTCGTTCGCCAAGACCACGATCACCTCGCCGTCGAGGATCGGCTTTGCGACCTCAAAGAACCGCGCCACGGCCGGCGAATTGTTGTGCCGGTCCATGGCTGCCTGATCCAGGTATCGCTCATACGTCGAAAATATCCGGGGACTGTCGACATCCTGCGAGACGTAGTAGCCGACGGTGGACGGCTCGTTGGCGCGGACATGCTCGACGACATCGAGCAATGCCTGACGCATCGCCGCCTCGTGGCCCTTCTTCGCGCGGATGATCGCCGTAATCGCTAGCATGCACTCTCTCCGGAATTGGTAACCCGTTCGCCTGACCCATCCTACACGCTTTTCACTCGCTCACACCCTGCTCAATGCCTGCGCGATGTCGGCCACCAGGTCGGACGGATGCTCGATCCCGATCGAGAGCCGGATCGTCGAATCCAGCACGCCGATCCGCTTGCGGATATCGGCCGGCACGCCGGAATGCGTCATGGTGGCCGGCAGGCTCGCGAGCGACTCGGTGCCGCCGAGACTGACCGCGAGCTTGAAGATCTGCAGCGCGTTGAGGAATTTCTCCGCCGCTTGCTGCCCGCCGACGATGTCGAACGAGAAGGTCGAGCCGGCGCCGCTGCTCTGGCTTGCGAACACGCGCCCCGCGGGGGACGCCGGATCGTGATGGCCGAGGTAATGCACCTGCGCCACCTTGGGGTGATCGCGCAGATAGTCGGCGACGATCCGCGCGTTGCGGTCGGCCTTTTCCATGCGCAGGCTGAGCGTTTCCAGCGAACGGCTGATCATCCAGCAGGAATGCGGATCAAGCTGTGTGCCGATCGCGCCGCGCAACGCCTTGATGTCCTTCATCAGTTTCTTGGAGCCGAGCGCCGCGCCCGCGATCAGGTCGGAATGGCCGCCGACATATTTCGTCAGCGAATACAGCGAGAGATCGGCGCCGTGCTCGATCGGCCGCTGAAACACCGGCCCGAGCAGCGTGTTGTCGCAGGCGATGATCGGCGTATGGCCCTGGGCCTTGCCGATCGCGTCGGCGATGCGCCGCGTCAGCGCGATATCGACCAGGCCGTTGGTCGGATTGGCCGGCGTCTCGATGAAGATCATCGCGACACGGCCCTTCTTCATCGCCTCGTCGGCAGCGGCGCGGATGACGCTCTCGTCGAGGCCGTCGGCAAAGCCCACGGCGTGAATCGAGAAGCCCGCCAGCGTCCTGGTGAACAGCGTCTCGGTGCCGCCATAGAGCGGCTGCGAATGCAGGATCACGTCGCCGGGCCGCGCGAAGGCCAGCACCGTGGTCGAGATCGCCGACATGCCGGAGGAGAACAGCGCGCAGCTCTCGGTGCGCTCATAGATCGCAAGCCGGTCCTCGACGATCTCGCTGTTCGGATGATTGAAGCGCGAATAGACCAGCCCGGCCCCCATGCCTTCCGGGGGCTCGCGCCGGCCTGCGACAAAGTCGAAAAAGTCCTTGCCGTCCTCGGCGGTGCGGAACACGAAGGTCGAGGTCAGGAACACAGGCGGTTTGACGGCGCCCTCCGACAGCTGCGGATCGTAACCGTAGTTCAGCATCTGGGTTTCCGGATGCAGCAGGTGATTGCCGATATGGGTTTTGGACGGAAACGGTTTTGTCATGGCCGGTCTCCTGTTCACGGGCCGCCGCGCTGGCGGCGATTCCCGGAATGATGGGACCAGCATACCCCAGCTTTATGCCATTCAGCCAAAGCACGGCATCAGACAGTTCTGGATAACGAACGGCCGGCGTGCGCCCTGCTCCGCCGGCCGTTCCGAAGGTCACGCAGTGGTGAAGACGCCGGCTACCAGCCGCGATCCACGTTGCGCACCTCGCCGGTCCGCGCATCGACATCGACCTGCATCCAGCGGCCGAGGCGGTCACGCCCCTCGACCTCCCACTCGTCGCCGAGGAACTGGGTGTTCGACACCGTCACGATGCCGAGATTGGTCGCGACGTCGAGCGCGGCCTCCATCGAGATCTGGCTGCCGGAATCGTAGGCCATCGCCGGCGTCGCTGCGCCGATCGCCAGGGCCGCGATCGCGGGAATAATGAAACTTCGCATGGCTCACTCCTCATGGAACGGGATGTTATGCCGCGTAAAACGAGCGGCGCACCCAATCAGTTCCGACAACAGGGGTGACGAAGCAGCGCGAAACTTCGGCAGTTGCGGCAATTTGGTGGCGGTTCCGGTTTCATCGACGCGCGCTGCTCGCCTTGCGCGCTCTCTTCTTCCACATTCGAAATCCGCCCTCGAATGCGTTGGCATTGTCGCCGAACCTCACCTTCGGCGGCGGGTTGTCGACCTTGTCGGCATTGCCGCCGCCGAGCACGATGTACTCGGGCTCCAGCGCGGCAGACAGCCGCGCGATGACGTCGTCGACGCTCTTGCGCCATTTCTTCCGGCCGCGGCGCGCGAGCCCCGCGGCGCCGACATAATCCTCGAACGTCGCGCCCTTGCGGTACGGCAAATGACCAAGCTCCATCGGCTCGTAAACACCGTCCACGATCATCGCGGAGCCGAGGCCGGTGCCGAGGCCGAGAAACAGCATCCGGCCGCCCTGATAGCTGCCGATCGCCTGCATCAGCGCATCGTTGACGACCCTGGTCGGGCGGCCGAACGCGTGGTGAAAATCGAAGCCGGCCCAGCCGCGGCCGAGATTGTGCGGCTCGGTCAGCGGACGGTTGTGAACGACGGGTCCGGGATAGCCGACCGAGATCACGTCATAGGACCAGTCCTTGGTCAGCAACTTGACCCGCCGCACCATCTCGGTCGCGGACAGAGTTGGACCCGACTCGAATTCGCGCTTGACGCGCTCCATGTCGGTCATGACTTTCACATGCGTGCCGCCGACGTCGATCGCCAGCACGGTACGGTGCGACGCGAGCCGTTTCATTTTCTTGCTGGTCTTCTTGCCTGCCTTGTTGGCCATCAATCCGCTCTCTGGTGCGCAGTGAGTGGAGCAGAGAAACGCATCGCGCGCCACAGCGACGTTCTGCATCTGACTCCAATTTGTTCGCGAAGAACGAATCGGAATCAGGAAAATCGGCGCGATCCAGATGTTAACAACACATATACACCAGCCGCACCCGAACAATCGATGTTGTATCATGATGGGATTATTGCTCTCGGCGCGGAACATCGCGGCGCATTTCAGGCGCACTGCGTTCTCCTGCATCACTGGTCGAGCGATGAGTCGCACCACGGCCACGTTCCCGATCCGACTCCAGTTTGTTCGCGAGGAACGAATCGGAATCGAAAAATCGGCACGAAACGATTCTTAACAGGACGTTCGCGCGACTTCGATGCCGCGGCACTTTGTACGGCGTATGAGCGCAAGCGTAATCGGACATCCATCGACGACATCACTGCGGCGGATTACGCCGCGCCAATTATCGGCCGCGCTTCGCGCGGACCGGTCGGGTCGGCCGCCCTATGCACTGAGTCAGCCGCCAACTCTTGAGGTGAAGCCAGAGCGCTTCGGCGACCGGTCCGTGCGAATGTTGACGATGGCGGATGGCCGCAAGATTTTCCTCACGGCCCGGAAAATTCGGTCCGGCGATGCTGATCAGCCCGCCGTCCCGCAGCTCGTCCTCGATCAGCCATGCCGGCAGATGACCCCAGGCGAGACGATGCAGGATCAGCTCCTTCTTCATCATCTGGTCCGGCACGCTGCACTGATGCGCACCTTCGATCAGGAAGAAGTTTTCCGACGACGGTCGCCGCGCCGTGTCGCGGATCACGCACTGCGTGAAGGGGCGCATCTGCTCCGGCGTGACCTTCTTCGTCCACGCAAATGGCAGAAAGCCGGGAGCCACAACCGGCACCATGGCCGTGGTCGATAGCTTGATCTGTTCGAAGCGCGGATCGGACGGGTCCGCGCGATGAAACACCAGATCAGCATTATCATCGATAAGGCGCTCGAGCGGTCCGCCGACCGCCTCATATTCCAGGTGCAGGCGCGTGTTGGGATAGCGGGCAAAGAACGCCGACAGCATCTGCAGCACCGGCGGCCGCGGGCACAAGTCGCCGATGACGATGCGCAGGACGACCTCTTCTCCGCCGGCAAGCTGCTCCGCATAGCCCTGCAGCAGATCGAGCTCGCGCAGCGTCACCTGCGCGCGTGCGTGAAACGTCCGGCCGGCGTCCGTCAGCCCGATGCGGTATCCGCTGCGGTCGAACAGCGTGAGGCCGAGCTGCTGCTCGAGCCGGGCAACCGCCGCGAACACCGACGGATGCGACCGGTTCAGCGCCGTGCCGGCGGCCTGAAGGCTTCCCTTGGTCGCGACAGCGTCAAAGCAGCGCAAATCGTGCAGCTTGATCCGATCCATTGTTCATAAAACCTACAGAGATTGATAAATCTTAGTAATTTTTCTTCGAAAGCGCGAGTCCTAGCCTGGCTCGATGCGAAGCCTGCCGGCTTCCACCAGCACAAGGGACCGACGAGATGAGCGGCGATCGACACTTCACCACGGCGGATGGCTGCCGGATTGCGTACCGTATCGACGATCCCGACGATCGGCCGGTGCTGGCGCTGTCGAACTCGATCGCCACCAACCTGCACATGTGGGATCGTTCGATGCCGGCCCTCAGCCGGTCGTTTCGGCTGCTCCGCTACGACACCCGCGGTCATGGCGGGTCGGACGCGCCGGTGGGCGCATACTCGATGGACCGGCTCGGCCGCGACGTGGTCGAGCTGCTCGACCACCTCGCGATCGATCGCGCGCATTTCCTCGGTCTGTCGCTAGGCGGCTTTATCGGACAATGGCTCGGCATCTTCGCGCCCGAACGCATCGATCGCCTGATCCTCTCGAACACCGCGTCCTATCTGGCGTCGGAGCTGCCGTTCGACGAGCAGATCCGCGCGGTGCTGGCTGCCCCGGATATGAATGGGATCGCGGACGGCTTCATGCGCAACTGGTTTCCCGCGGCGATGCTGGCTGCACCGAACGACATTGTCGACGAATTCCGCAACATGGTGCTGACCACGCCGCCGCGCGGTCTCGCCGGATGTTACGCGGCACTGCGCGACGTCGATCTCCGCCGCGTCATGTCGCTGATTGCGGCGCCGACGCTCGTGATCGGCGGCGAGAGCGACACCATCACGCGGGCCAGCCACAGCGCTGATATCGCCGCGACAATCACCGATGCCAAGCTCGTTCTGCTGCCCGGCGTCCACATCCTCAATATCGAGCAGGCGGATCGCTTCAACCGGGAGGTCGTGAGTTTCCTGGCGCTCTCCGCCACATGACTGCGTAGCCCGGATGAGCGAAGCGACATCCGGGACCGCTCCAAGAGTACGCGATCGGGCTCCCGCATATCGCTTCACTCATGCGGGCTACGGGGATCACGCACTAGATGTTCTCCATCCGACTCCATTTTGTTCGCAAAGAACGAATCGGAATCGAACCAATCGGCGCGAATCGAGTCTTAACAACGCGTTGCAGATTTGATTCCGATCGGCTCTGTAGGGCGGATTAGCGCAAGCGTAATCCGCCCTCTGCCGCGTTCAGACAACGCCGGGTTACGCCGAGCTAACCCGCCCTACGCACCGTCCAACGTTGTATTCAAGCTCCGGCCGCAGCGCACGCATCTTCTCCGCCAGCCTTTGGCTTGCCGTCTCCTCCGCGCGCGCCAGCCGATTGACGAGCGCGACATAGTCCGCATCGCTCTTGTGCTGGTTCAGCTTTGACTGGCCCTCGATCTCGTCGACGACGATGTCGATCACCCTGATCCCAGCCAGCATCGCTTCGCGCTTGCCGGGCTCCATCTGCTTCAGGTCCCAGGGCTGCTTTTGCAGCCGCGCCTCGGAGACCGCGAGCAGCGCGTCGCCGTGGCCGCGGTTCTCGCCGTGCTCGCGCAGATGCGCGACGCCGGACAAATGCACCGCCTCGTAGAGCCAGGTCGAGACGTTGTCGGGTGAGACATACCAGTCGTTCGAGATGTAGGCGTCATCGCCGGAGACGATCAGGAGGAAGCGCCTGACACCGTCGGCGAGCTCGACCAGCGGATTCTTCGCGGTGAGATGGATCTGCACGATCACGCGCTCGTCGCGGCGCTCGATCACGAACGGCACATGGGACGCGCGCGGGCCGCGCGCATCGGCGGCGACGATGGCGCCGAAGCCGCGGGCCGCCGCAAAGGCGAGCGCGCGGTTTTGCTCGATGCGAAACTGGGGACGGAGGATGTGCATGGCGGCGGCGCTCGCAAGCTGGAGGGAGACGACCAGCAAGGCTAGCGCAACTTTCGCCGGAGATCACCGCCATGCACGATCCGGCTCAGCAGATCATGGCATTGTCGCCGTGATCGCAGACGCCGCCGGGCTGGTCCCGCGGCAGCGCCTCGGACTCGCCGAAACGCGGAACCGCCATGCGCGGCGGTCCGCCGCTCCAGCGGCCTGCGGCGGCATGGCTCTTCATGAGCGCGGATGAGCCCGCCGCCGGCACTTCGTGTGCCATCGCCGACGCCGTCAGCATGGCGAGCGCGGTCAGCGCGGCCGCAACCTGTTTGATCCCTGACATCAGTTGCTCCTGTTGGATTCGGCACGCCGGCGCATTGTTCGCCGCCCGCCGATCGGTTCGCGCTCACATCATGATCGATCGCTCTGCCGTCTTATTCCGACGCCATGAGGCGAGCGTTTGGATGCAAGACAGTCCACCCGCGCATCTTCTTCCACGTCGATCCGACACGTTCGGTTGATCGCGGCGTGACAGATGAGGTTGCGACGCACCCCGCAAACCAAATCCGGCTGCGCTGCCTGCGACAAAACAGCCGACGGGCAACTCAGCAAAACCTGTCAGTATGTCGCGAGAACGCGAAGCTGCCTCCCCGCTCAATCTGTCATCGCCCGGCTCGACCGGGCGATCCAGTACGCCGCAGCCGCTCGGCTCAAGCACAGGCGTCTCTGGAATACTGGATCACCCGCATGCGCGGGTGATGACACCGCGTTGTTGGGCAACTTTAATCGAGAACCATTTTCATCGTCGTCTTGGCGAAAGCCAGGACCCATTACCCCGAATGCCCATAGTTGCGCGACGCTGGCGCCCCCAATCCCTCTCACAACCAACACCGGTAGTTAAGGGTCCCGGCTTTCGCCGGGACGACGAATGGAGAAAGATGCGCGCACCGACTCCATCACCGTCATGCCGGCAGCAAAGGCGCAGGCTTTGCCCGGGAATGATCGAGCTTAGCAATGCCGCGGAATCCCAATCCACCGTTGAACTGACGGCAATTAGCAGGTTACGCTGCCTCCGACCTCACGCCCTCCCGCTGGAAGGATCCCCATGAACGGCAATCGATATTATGGCGTCCGCGTCGAGGGCGCGAAATACGGCGTGGGATTCGGCTCGGCGCTGGCAATCGCGATCTCCTACACCAAGAACCATTCGATCCTGTGGGCGATCATTCACGGTATCCTGGGCTGGCTCTACGTGATCTACGCCGCGCTGTTCGGGTGAAGCGGAACACATGACCGTCATCTCGATTCAGTCACAGGTCGCCTGGGGCCATGTCGGCAACAGCGCCGCCACCTTTCCGATCCAGCTGCACGGCATCGACGTTGTCGCCGTGCCGACCACGCTGCTCAGCAACCGGCCGGGCTATCCGACCATCCGCGGCCGGGTGCTCGACGTGCAGCTGGTCGCTGACCTCTTGCGCGGCATCGAGGAGCGCGGCGCGGTCGAGAGCGCGCGAATGATCCTCTCAGGCTATCTCGGCTCGGCCGACATCGCGATGGATGTCGCCGACTTCGTCGCCCGCGCGAAGGCGGCGAACCCGGCCCTGCTCTATTGCTGCGACCCCGTCCTCGGCGACCGCGACCGCGGCATGTTCGTGCGATCGGACATCCCGCCGCTGGTGCGCGACGAGCTCTGCCCGCTCGCCGACATCATCACGCCCAATCATTTCGAGTTCGAATTCCTCTGCGGCGCACGCGTGACGACGATCGATGACGTCGTCGCGCAGGCGAGCGCGCTGATGGCGCGGGGACCTGCGACCGTCGTCATCACCAGCGCCGAGCTGGCCGGCACGCCGCAGAGCGAGATCGAGACGCTGGCGATCGAGCGCAGTCAATCCGACAAGACCTATGCCTGGCGCGTGCGCACGCCGCGGGTTCCGATCAGCCCGTCCGGCACCGGCGACCTGTTCGCCGCGCTGTTCGTCGCCGCCAGCGCGCGCGGCCTGGCGACGCCGGATGCGCTCAGCCATGCCGCGTCAGGCGTCCACGGCGTGCTGGAACGCACGGCGCAGAGAGGAACCGAGGAAATGCGCATTGTCGAAAGCGCCGGCGTGATGCTTGATCCGAAGCCGCGCTTCGCGGCGGTCGCCATCGCCGCATCCTGAGATCCGGGACACCTTTCATGATCGACATCACCACCCTCCTCACCTACGCCGCCGTCGTGCTCGGCCTGTTCCTGATCCCCGGGCCGGCGGTGCTGCTGGTGCTCGCGCGTTCGGTCACCGGCGGAGCGCGCGTCGGCGTCGCGACCGGCTTCGGCATCGCGCTCGGCGATCTCGTCCACACCGCGATGGCGACGTTCGGCCTCTCGGCCGTGCTGATGACCTCGGCGCTGGCGTTCTCGGTCGTGAAATATGCCGGTGTGATCTACCTGATCGTGCTCGGCGTCCGCGCCCTGTTCGAGAAGAACGACGACCTGGATTTGCCGGCGGCGCAGCCGGTCGATCCGCGGCGTGCGTTCCGGCAGGCGATCTGGGCGGAAATGCTCAATCCGAAGACCGCGCTGTTCTTCCTCGCCTTCCTGCCGCAGTTCGTGCACCCCGGCCACGGCTCGGCGGTCGCGCAGTTCGCGACCCTCGGCCTGATCTTCGTCGTGATGAGCGCGGTCTACACCTCGCTGCTGGCGCTCGCCGCCGGCCAGATCAGCCCGTGGATCCGGCGGCATCGCCGCATCGGGCAGTGGCAAGGCCGCGTGGTCGGCACGATCTACATCGCGCTCGGCGTTCGTCTGGTCTTCCAGGAGCGCTGATGTCCCCGCTCAAGCCGCAAGCCACGTATGACGACTTCGCCCGCCTCGATATCCGGATCGGCAAGGTCGTCGAGGTGCAGCCGTTTCCGCGCGCCCGCAATCCGTCTTACAAGGTCGGCGTCGATGTCGGCGCCGGGCGGATCATGTGGTCAAGCGCACAGATCACGAATTACGAGCCGGTGGCGCTGGTCGGCTCACTGGTCGTGTGCATCTGCAATCTCGGGCCGAAGAACATCGCGGGTTTCACCTCGGAACTGCTGATCCTGGGCGCCAAGGACGCCGGCGGCCAAGTGATCGTGCTTGGTCCGCGCAGCGAGGTTGCGCTCGGCGAGCCGATCTTCTGAGGCCGCCCCGATCACGGCCGCGTGATTCAAATCGTCTGGATTCCCCGTAGTTTACCGATGGGGGATCACCCGGATTCTCAGTGCCCGCGCGCGCTGCTATTTCAGCGCACGAGAATCGCTTCGGCATGGGAATCGGAAGATGTCTGCAGTTTTCTTTCACTGCTCCGACGACAAGCACGTGATCCTGGATCGCACCGGCGCCGCCATGGATCTGGCGGAGGCGCGCCTGCACGCGGAGCAGCTGGCGCGCAGCTTTGTCATGACACCGAATGTGGAAGACTGGCGCAACTGGGCGGTTCACGTCACCGACGACATCGGAACCGAGATCTTCGAGCTGCCGTTCACCGCCATCCTCGGCGAGCTGCACTGAGGGCATGCCATGAATGCGATGGAACTTGCCCTGCGGCCGCTGCGGCGCCACCTCGCCCACCTCGTCGCGCGCTGTGTCGCGCTGATCGATGGCGTTATCAATCCATATCGCCCCGAACTGTACTACATGCGCGGACCAGGTCCGAAATGCCGCGCCCGGCGGCAAGCCGCACTGCGCGACTAGCCTCGCGGCACCCGCGACGAGAAAAGGCCGGCGGGCGTTACGCCACCGGCCTTCTCCTGCAGCTGCCGGTTCCCGGTGTCCGGTTCCGCTGCGATTCCACTTGGTCTTGAGCTTGCGACGACTGTTTTAATCAAATCTTAACGGCATGGCGGTGAGCTAGATCCTAGGACTCCTTCGTCGTGCGGCGCGGCTTGTTCGTTCATCGTGCTTGATGCGCTGCACATCGTTTTTGCGCAGATCGCACGCCGATTGTGCGCCACGCATCTTAGGGAATGCTCGACTCAGTGTTACCCTGTGATGCAAACCGAAATGGAGACTTCGGAATGCCGTACTACACCTTCGATCTCGTGGTGGGGGACGAGTTCCGCAATCAAGGAACCATCATCCTCGAAGACATCAGCCTCGCCTCCGACCGCGCCGACCAGCTCGCCAACGAGCTGTCGCAGGTCAAGCCGGAGCTGAAGGCGCGCGGCTGCGCGGTGCGCGTCACCGACATCGACCGGCGCGAACTCTACCGCACGCCGCTCGATCCCGTGCCGCGGTGGCGCAGGGCGGGCTAGCGTCCGTCGGTTAGATCTGCGGCGATCGCGCTCGCGCGATCCCAATGTCCTGTTGCGCGACGGCGGGAACGTCTGCTCTGCCCGCCGTCAGCTTTGATGCGGTCCGCGCATCATCTTCAGCGCGTCCTCGATATGGCGCCAGTCGCGCGCGTCGTCGGTCTCGCCCTTGCTCTCGCAGGCCACGGCGTTCTGCGCGGCCTGGGCGATCGCCTCGGGGCCGTGCTTCAGCAGCATCTGCCGGGCGATGGTGTGGATCTGCATCTCGGCTAACATGGCGCTCTCCTCGGCTGTCGACGGCTGACATCAGAAACCACCGAGCGCCGCGTCTGGTTCCAGCAGCGCGCCGGGCGCCCCACAATCAGCGGTTTCCACGCGGCGCGGCGGCGGTTACAGAGAGACGGATTCCGTTGCTTCCCGGGTTGCCGCAGCCATGGCGCAGAACATCTATGACGATCCCGGCTTCTTCGCCGGCTACAGCCAGCTGCCGCGGCAGGTCCGCGGACTGCTCGGCGCGCCCGAATGGGCGGCGATCCGCGCCATGCTGCCCGATGTCGCGGGCAAGCGCGTGGTCGATCTCGGCTGCGGCTTCGGCTGGGTGTCGCGCTGGATGCGCGAGCAAGGCGCATCCGACGTGCTCGGCATCGACCTCTCGCACAACATGATCGCCCGCGCCGCGGCCATGACGCAGGATGCGGCGATCACCTACGAGATCGCCGATCTCGAGACGCTGGAGCTGCCGAAGTCGTCCTTCGATGTCGCCTACTCCGCCCTCACCTTCCATTACATCAGGGACTTCGATCGCCTGGCACGCATGCTGCATCGCGCGCTGGTCCCGGAGGGGCATCTGGTCTTCACCATCGAGCATCCGATCTACATGGCGGCCGCCCATCCGGACTGGGGGCAGGACGAAGACGGCCGCAAGACCTGGCCGGTCAACCGCTACTTCATCGAGGGCGAACGCCGGACGGACTGGTATGTGAAGGGCGTGCTGAAATATCACCGCACCATCGGCACCACGCTCAACGCGTTGATCGGCGCCGGCTTCACGCTGCGCCATGTCGAGGAATTCTCCCCGACACGTGAGCAGATCAAGGCGATGCCCGAACTGGCCGACGAGCTCGAACGCCCGATGATGCTGCTGGTGTCAGCGCAACGCTAGGCCGCGAGCAGCTTGTCGAACTCCTCGGGCGGATATGATTTCCCGTCCTTGTCGGTGATCACCACCTGCCATCCCTCGCTCGCCCAGACCTTGGCCTTGGCGATGATGATGAAGGTGCTCTCGCGCTCGATCCTGACCGTTTCGTTCTCGCGTTCTGCGATCATCTTGTAGGTCAACGCTTGTCCCTCGCCGACTTGGTCCATCCGGCGGTTTGTTGGCAGTGGCTTTGGGCCGGATTTCGCTGGGACTGTGACAATTTGGTGGAAGCGCCGGCGCAAGATGCGGCTGCGCGCAATTTGCGGTCGCGCCTAGGCGAGCCTTCCCATCAAGGTCGGCATATCCAGCGCCAATGAGTTGACGTTGACGCTGCGCGCGAACCGCATCTGCGGTCCCTCGAAGGTGCAGGTCACGGTGTCGCGAAACGCCGATTCCACGAAGGTCCAGGTCATCACGAAGGTGCGGAGGTCGCGCCAGGTGCCGCTCGCGACCACGCGCATCGTGTCCGGCTGGTATTCGTGATGCAGCTTGTTGCCGGTCATCGTCGTGGTGCCCTCGCGCGGCGCATCGAGGCCGACCTCGATCCGGTGCATGCCTCTGCCGTCCTCGAGCGTGAAGGTGCAGGTCTTGTCGGCGAAGCTGAAATTGATCGATTTGATCGCGTCGGCATTGTCGGGCATGTGCCAGGTCTTGCCGGAAATCTGCGCTGCGACCGGCGACGAGGCCGGCACCAGCACCGGCAGCAACTGCAGGGCCGCGGTCCGCGCCTTCAGCTTGTCGGCGTCGGCATCATAGTTCGCCGCGGCACCGGCGAACATCGCCGGGAAATGACGGAATACCAGCTTGTTGAAACCGCTGCGTTGCGGAATGCCGGCAGTGATCGCCAGCACCGCATTGTGCCTGGGAAACACGAAGCTGAGCTGGTCGAACAGGCCGTCGGCATAGAACGTCTCAGGGCCAATCCACCATTGATAGCCGTAGGTGTCCTTGACGTGGGGCTGCTGCACCGCCGTCACCCAGTCGGCGGGCAGCACCTGCTTGCCGTCCCATGTGCCGTTCTGCGCATGCAGGATGCCGAGCTTGAGGCAATCGACCGTCTTCCAGCTCAGGCCATTGGCACCCGGCGAAATGCCCTCCGGCCCGACCGGCCATTCATAGCCTGAAATTCCAAGAGGATCGAAAACCCGCGGCTTCAGATAATCGGCCACGGTTTCGCCGGTCGTCTTCGTGACGATCGCCGACAGCAGATAGGTCGCGGCCGAGGTGTAGACCCATTTGGTGCCGGGCTGGTAGACGACCGAGATCTTGAAGAACTCCGCGACCCAGCTGGTCTTGATCGGCCGCCACGCCGAGCCCGAGGTCATCGACGCGTGGCCGGTGCGCATGGTCAGGAGATCTTCGACCGTCATCGCCGCAAGCTTGTCGTCGACGACAGGCGGCAGCTTGTCCCTGAAGAACGAGACCGCCTTGTCCTGCAGGCCGAAGCGCTTGTCGGCGATCGCAAGCCCGACGGCGCAGGCGGTGACGCTCTTGGTCAGCGAATGCATCATGTGGTTACGATCGGCACGGTACGGCGACCACCAGCCCTCCGCGACCACCTTGCCGTTGCGCCAGAGCATGAAGCTGTGCAGCTCGTAGCCCTGGCGGTCGACCTCGTCGAGGAAATCCAGGATCGCGGAAGATGCGATGCCCTGCTCGTCCGGCCGGCCGCGCGGCAGTCCATCGGCAAACGCGGCCTCTGCCCTCGCATCCGTCATGCCGAGCCGCCTATCAGGCGCGAGCATGACGGCGGCGCCGCCCAGCAACAGCTGGAATGCCCCGCGCCGTGACGGCCGACCCAATGCGAAGCCGTCAGTTTCTTGATTGTTGCTTGGCATGGCCGCCCTCCAAAAGCAGAACGGAGGTTATGGCGACGGCTCGCCCTGTCAACGCATGCGGCGCGCATGGCGGCCACAAGAAAAACCCCGCCCCGGAAGGACACCAGGGCGGGGAAGGTTCATTGGGTAGAAATCCACGCGCCTGGAAATGCAGAGCGCGAGGAAGTAGCGGCAACAATTCTATTTGCCGCCGTCGTTCGGACAACAGGATTAAAGCGCGCGCAACGCCGGGACTTTTTCCCGATCGAGCCGGCAAAAATCCGGACCTGGCTCGCGCCACGCTGGTCACTGCACCACGTCGAGCCTGACATTCGTGATGCCCTTGCCGATCATGCCGAGCGATTGCGCCGCAGAATGCGAGACGTCGACGATGCGCCCGGGAACGTAGGGTCCGCGGTCATTGACGCGCACCGTGACCGAACGGCCGCTCTTGACGTCGGTGACGCGCAGCCTGGTGCCGAACGGCAATGTCGGATGCGCGGCGGTCAGTTCGCGCCCGTCGAACTTCTCCCCGCTCGCGGTCGGCTGCTCCTCGCTGTAGAAGCTCGCAACGCCATGCGAAGCGATCTTGCTGTCGCCGGTCCTGCGCGAGGCATAAGGCGTATGCTTGCGTGCCGTGGCGATGCGCGTGCGCGTGACAGATGCAGCCCGTGTCGGTTCGATCGATGCCGGCCGGCTCGCGAGCGCCTGCGAGCGCTGGCTGACAACGGAGGACTGCGCACATGCCGCGAGCGACGCCGCGCCGATCATCACGGCAAGCAGCCGAAGCGGCTTTCGGGCATGGGCAAACGGGATCGGGGCCGCAGCACCATGCGCGCTGCGTTTGACGCCGACGTACGAGATGACTGCATCGTCGCGTAACATTGTTGCACCCCCAACTTGCGCCCCAGCCCAAGCCGAAAATCCAACGCCCTATCAGCCGAATCCAATCGGGGCGGAACGGTGGCGGAGCGCGGTCAGGCGCGCCGCGCGCGATGCGATTTCCCCTCGGCTGTGGTGGATGCGCCACACAACCCAGGGAGCTTTCATCCGGAATGCAATTCGGGGCGCTGCGCGAGAGGCTGCGGACGCTCGTGCCGTTCGTCCCCGGCTTGGGTTCCCCAAACTCCCCAACCTCTCCACCCTCTCGCCTTGCTTTGGTCAAACCGGACTGGAGTCGTGGGGACCGGGTCAGGGGTCAATACAGAGCGTAAATTTGCCGGCCGCCCATTTGCGGTTGACCTTGGAATGAAACGGGGACCGCCATGCAATCGACACTGAAAGACGCAGATCCGCACGATATTTTCGCGATCGAACCCAGCTTCGCTCCGGTACGTCCGGACAACGCCGTTGCGCCTGCCGGAAGGGCAGCGCCGGGGCAGCGCGAGCCCTATTTCGGCCCGAGCCTCGCGCCTTCCTCCGCGCCGGCGGCCGCGGCCGTCACCTCGGTGCCGCCGGTCACGCCCATGTCGGTGGCGCCGGAGCCGCCGGCCGAGCCGGCCTATAGCGCGCCAAGCCATAACGGCCGACTGGACGACATCAGATTGGACCGCGCGCCGCGCCCCACCAGCAAATGGGCGATCCGCGCCTTCTGGTTCTGCTTCGCGATCGCCGGCGCCATGGGTACCGCGGCGTGGCAGCACTACGGCGATCGCGCCAAGCAGATCGCCGCCGAGTGGGCGCCCCAGATCGCTCAACTGACCTCGCTGATCCCGGGCAAGTCCGTGTCCGCGTCCGACCAGGCGAGCGCGCCGGCCGCGCAAGTGGCGACCACCGATCAGCCGGCAGCTGAAGCCGCCCCCGCCACTCCGCCACAG
>NZ_JBXEJO010000108.1:0-23632 GCF_056837965.1 Bradyrhizobium ferriligni | reverse complement strand
GGGGTGGGGGTTCTCTCCGCGAGTCGTAACGTGGAGAGAGCCCCCACCCGGATCGCATCTGACGATGCGATCCGGCCTCCCCCGCAAGCGGGAGAGGTAAGGTGAGCTCGCGGATAGGCTGAGCCCATCCGCTCTGCCGCCAAACTTGGCACCATCCGCCCAATAATGTTACGCCCGTCGCCAAACCGCTCGGGGAAGAGGCGATTCGTGGACGGCGTGGTGACGAAGGAAGAGGCGGGGATCGGGTTCCGCGCCCTGGTGCTTGCACTTCTGGCATTGGCCTCCGGCCACATGCTGTCGACGCTGCTGCGGACCATCCCGGCGATCAGCCTCGATCTGATGGCGTCGGATTTCGGTACCTCGCCGCAGGCGCTGGCGAGCCTCACCTCGATCTATCATTTCTCCTTTGCCGCCTCGCAAATCCCGGTCGGCGCCGCGATGGATCGTTTCGGCGTGCGGCCGGTGTCGCTGAGCCTGCTCGCCGGTACCGTTATCGGAACGCTGGTCTCGGCGCTGGCGACGGGGCCTGCGAGTTTTGTGCTTGGCCAGCTCATGCTCGGCGTCGCCACTTCGGGCATGCTGATGTGCCCGATGACGCTGGCCGCCAAGCAGATGTCGGCGGCAAAGTTCGGCCTGTGGTCCGGCCTGATCCTCTCGATCGGTAATATCGGCATGCTGCTGTCGGCCAGCCCGCTGGCCTTCGTGGTCGATCAGTTCGGCTGGCGCGCCGGCTTCTGGGGCTCGGCCGGCTTCGGCATTGTGGTGTTGATCGCAGTGTTCGCGCTGGTGCCGCGCCAGCCGGCGGCACATGCGGACGATTCCTCGCCGCTGCACCAGATGGCCGAGGTGCTGCGGCTCGGCATGTCGCGCGACCTGCGCGGCCTGATCGCGCTGTCGCTCGTGTCGCTCGGCGCGTCGCTGACATTGCGCGGCTTGTGGGGCGGCCCATGGCTGATGGACGAGAAAGGGCTGAGCCGGATCGAGGCCGGCAATGTGCTCGGCCTGTTCACGCTGGCGATGATTGTCGGCCCGGCCTGCATCGGCGCCTTCGATCGCAAGTTCGGGCATCGCCGTACCATGGTGGCGGCGACTCACGCCATCGCCGCGCTGCTGCTCGTCTTGATGGCGGCCGGTGCAGCGCATTTCCCGGTCTCGAACCTCTTCGGCGTTGCCGTGATGCCGACGCAATATGACCTGGTGCTGTTGATCCTGATCGGGCTTGCGACGTCGGCGCAGCCGCTGATCTACGGCATGACGCGGCAGCTTGTCGACGCGCAGAACACCGGCAAGGCGCTGTCCTCGGTCAACCTTGCGTTCTTCCTCGGCGCAGCGCTGCTGCAATCCAGCACCGCCGGCGTTGCGGCGCTGTTCGGGCTGCCCGCGGTGCTGCTGTTCATCGCCGGCGCGCTGGCGATCGGGATCGTGCTGTTCCTGGTCTACACCAGGCCCTAGCGTTGCGTTCCGATCAGATCGTCTGCGCCTGCTTGCGAATCTCGTTGGCAAGCGGCCGCAGGGAATCGCCACCGCGCGGCCCCACCAGGGAGTAGCCCGTACCGCCGTCGGCCCACGAGAAGCCCGCGACGTCGCCACCCGAATGCGCGGCCATAGGCGCGTTCCGGTCTGACGTCATCGGGCGGGTGAGAACCACAAGCCGCTCGCCGTGATCATCGTCGTACATGAACATGGCCGCCGGACCATGTGCGGTCGGCACCACCCGTCCGCCCATCAGGCGATATCCCGACTTGGTCAGATCCGGCAGCTTCACCGGTTGACGCAACCGGTTGGAGACCCATTGCACAAGCTCGGTGCTGTCGCGCAGCTCGACCGGCCGCGTGCGATCGGAGGCGTACACTCTGTAGGAATCGCTGGCTTCCTCGGCGAGTGCCACAATTCCGCCGGCCGGTGCCTGTGTCGCGCCACGGATCACCCAGCCGCCGAGCCCGCCGATTGCAAGCATCAGCATGGCTGCGATAGCCCAGCGCAATGACGAGGGGCGGCGGCGCGGGCTCTCGATCATCCTGGCGAGGTTGAGCTGTGGCGGCAGCGGCTCCTCGGTAATCGGCAGTAGTGCCGATCGCAAAAGGTTACGCTCATCGGAGTAAGCGGCGATGCGCTTGGCCACATCCGGATGCTTCTCCAGATAGGCAGCGACATCAGCCTCGCGTTCCGGTTCGAGCGCGCGATCCACATAGGCATGCAGATCGTCTTCGGTAATGGGTCGACTGCTCATGTCCTGTTCCGCAATTGCACGACATTATGGTCCCGCTGGCCTGACGTCCCCTCCAACTCGTGATGCAGCCGCTCGCGGGCGCGCGCCAGCCGCGACATCACCGTGCCAACAGGCACGCCAAGCACCTTCGCGGCGTCGGCATAGGACAGATCCTCGACGCCGATGAGCAGCAGCACTGCACGCTGGTCATGCGGAAGCGTCGCGAGCTTCGCCATGACGTCGCGATACATCACCTTGTGCTCCTGTTCCGCCTCCTGACCGAATGTATCCTCGTTGGTTTCGTCGATCGTGACATGGACGCCGCGCCCCGTTGCGCGGCGAAACTGGTTGATGGCGAGGTTGTGCAGGATCGCGAAAAGCCACGGCCGCGGATTGTCCGACCGTCGCTGCTCCCAGTGAATCACGGCGCGCTCGAGGCAGTCCTGCACCAGGTCGTCGGCCGCCGCCTGGTCGCGGACCAGGGCCCGCGCATACCGCCGCAAGGCGGGTATCAGCGGCTCGACCAGGCGCAGCATGTCGTTCATGGCGTTTGCACCTGGATGATCGCGCCGGGCTTGGCCGGTTCGCCTGACGTGATCACGAGATAGCGCCGCTCCGTCCTGGCTGCGCTCTGCACGATCTGGCGGATCGGTCCGGTGACGTTGACAATGGCGGAGCCGGCGGGATTGGTCATGAAGGCTGCCAGAGGCTCCACCGATCCCGTGCCGTCGGCACGTTCGGCCAATCCTAGCACGTAGTGCTGCTTGGGTTCGAGTCCGGTGACCGATGCCTGCAGCACCTGGATCAGCCCCTGATCGAACAGCGAGACGCTGGTCGGCGGCTTCTCGCCCTTGGCCTGCTTCTTCGGTGCAAGCGTGAGGTGGGCGGCCTGGCCGGCAACGCCGAGCGCCTGCAGGTTCTGGCGGTCATCCGGATTCGGCGCGGCGTTCGGTACGTAAGCTATGGCCTGCGGCGCCTGGCCGATCGGGATGTTGGCGATCACCTTGTTGGTCGCGGTGTCGATCGCCGCCAGCGCGTCGGCATTTTCGAGACCGACATAGACCCGCGTGCCGTCGCCGGACGGCCAGATACCGTGCGGCAGATTGCCGACGGGGATGGTCGCGACTTGCGAGAAATCATCGGTTCGAAACACCTTGACCTCGTTGGTGCCGCCGATGGTCACATAGGCGAAGGTCCCCTTTGAGGTCCTGGCGAAATTGACGTGGTTGGTGATCGGGCCGGTGTCGATGGTCTTGATCAGGTTGAACGGCGGCTTGGCGTTGAACACCTGCGTCCTGCCGACATCCTTCAGCGTGAACCACACCTGGTCACCATCCGGGGTCGCCGCGATGTTCGGGCAGAACGGGCTTTCCTGCTTCACCTTCGCGACGATCTGATGGTCTACGACCGAGACCACGTCGGTCTCCGGATTGAACGACGAGCAGATGTAGCCGTACTTGCCGTCCGGCGAGAAGATCTGCATGCCGGGTCCCGCGGGCACCTCGATGCGCATCGTTTCCTTGAAGCTCTGCGCGTCGATGACCGAGATGTAATTCTCGCCGCGCACGGTGACCCAGACTTCCTTGCCGTCGGGCGTGAAGAAGGCCTCGTGTGGCGAGCGTCCGACATAGGTGACGTGCTTGACCGAGTTCGTCGCTGTGTCGATGAAGCTCACCGAGTTCGACCCGATCGAGACCACCGCGAGGGTTTGGTGGTCGGGCGAATAACCCATGCCGTGCACCAGCACCTGGCCCTTGTAGAGCGGGCTGAAATTGCCCGGCTGCGGATCGCCCAGCCGGATCACGCCGAGCAGCTTGTTGTCGGCCGGGTCGGTGACCGACACCGTGTTGGAGAACTGCTCGGCGGCGTAGACGCGATCGTGATGGCTGACCGGAATGTCGGGCGAGGATGCCGCCCCCGGCGCCTGGCCGGCGAAGGCGGAACTCGACATCGCCAGCATGGTCGTCGCCAGCAGGCACTTCAGGATTTTGCGGTTCATCGTTTGAGGCTCCTAGTTCTTTATTTCGTGGGACATGTTCATGTGATCGTGAGCCGCGTGATCGTGGGCTGCGGCGGGCGCCGGGCCCGGCTGCGTCGGGGCCGGCGCGGATGCCGTCACCGGCTCGCCGATCGCGAGCTTCATGGCGTCGATCTCCTGCCGCTGCTCGATGATGATTTCCTGCGCGATCCGGCGCAGCTGCTCGTTCTTGCCGTAGCGGAGTTCGATCACCGCCATGTCGATCGCGCCCTGGTGGTGCGGCGCCATCATCGCGACGAAGTCGCGATCGATATCGCCGCTCGGTTTGGCGGCCATGTCGTTCATCATCTTGGTCATCGCGGCATCGTTTTCCGCGAGGAAGGCGCGCTCTTCCGCCGACTGCGCGGTCTGGTCCGGATGATGGGCTTCCTGGGCGAGCACCACCGGGGAGACCGCGACGGCGAACAGGACACGCATGCCGAACACCGCGGCACCGAAGTCGGGTCTGAGGAATCGCAGGATCATGATGTTTCACCCTGAAGGTTGTCGCGGAGGGGCCCCGCGATCCGGTTGGCTTGCATGGGTGGGACGCAGCAGCGTCAGTTCTATTCCGTCGCGGGGCAGGTTCTTCTCGATCACGACTTGCTGATCGACGGAATGATCCGTTTCGGCCGAGCCAGCCGATTTGCGATCGGCAAGCCACTGGCTATAAGAGGGAATTCCGGTTCCGATCGACCGGTTCCTCGATCCTCCCTGCGCAA
Organism: Bradyrhizobium ferriligni; assembly: GCF_056837965.1. Taxonomy (NCBI): domain Bacteria; kingdom Pseudomonadati; phylum Pseudomonadota; class Alphaproteobacteria; order Hyphomicrobiales; family Nitrobacteraceae; genus Bradyrhizobium; species Bradyrhizobium ferriligni. The sequence continues at coordinate 18,684 of NZ_JBXEJO010000108.1, read as the reverse complement.
GTCGCTCGCGCCAAGAAGGCCAAGATGTCCGCCAAGATCGATCCGATCACCCGCTCCGTCGTCCAGCACCGCCTGTCGTCGATCGTGAAGGAGATGGGCGAAGCCATGCTTCGCACCTCCTATTCGCAGATACTCAATTCCAGCCGCGATTTCTCGCTGGCGATTTGCGACACCAACGGGCGGCTGATCGCGCAGGCCGACCACATTCCGGTTCATGTCGGCGCCTTGCCCTGGGCGACGCTGGCGGTCGAGGAGCGCTTCAAGGATGTCGCGCCCGGCGACGTCATCCTGCTCAACGATCCCTATCAGGGCGGCAGTCATCTGCCTGACTTGACCGCATTCGTGCCGGTCTTCGATGGGGGAAAAAGGCTGCTCTGGACCATCGTGCGCGCGCATCAGAGCGACATCGGCGGCGCCACCCACGGCGCCTACAATCCGGCCGCCACCGAGATCTATCAGGAAGGCATTCGCATTCCGCCGATCAAGCTCTACGAGGCCGGCAAGCCGCGCGAGGATCTGCTCGATCTGCTGGCTTTGAACATCCGCAACCCCCGTGAATTCCGCGGCGACCTCGCCGCAATGCTCGGGGCCGCGCATCTCGGCGAACGCCGCGTCGCAAAACTGTTCAGCGAGTTCGGCGCGGAGACGGTCGAAGCCGCGATCGAGGCGATCTTGGACGCGGCCGAGCAGCAGACCCGCGCCGTGGTGTCGACCTGGAAGGACGGCGTGTTCTACGGCGAAGCCCTGCTCGACGATGACGGCCACGGCCGCACCGACATCAAGATCGCGGCCAAGGTGACCAAGAAGGGCAGTGACATCGAGGTCGATCTCACCGGCTCCGATCCGCAGTCGACAAGTTTTGTGAATTCGTCGCACGCCAACATGCAGGCGGCGGTCGCGATGGCCTTCGCCTATCTGATCGACGCCGATATCCCCAAGAACACCGGCGCGCTGCGGCCGCTGAAGGTGGTGGCGAAGCAGGGCACCATTGTCTGGGCCGACCCCGGCCGTCCCGTCACCTTGTGCACCAGCCATCCCTCCAACGAGATCGTCGAAGCCATCATCAAGGCGATGTCGGCGTCCTGTCCGGATCGGGTGATGGGCGGGTGGGGGCGCCGCTTCCGCATCGCGATCCAGGGCGAGGATCCGCGCAACGGACGCAATTTCATCTGGCACATGTTCCAGGCCCGGCCCGGCGGCGGCGCATCGCCGGGCGGCGACGGTTATTCGTCGATCGGCGAATGGCACTCGGTCGGCGGGCTCAAATTCGGCAGCATCGAGGTGGCCGAGGTGCGCTTTCCCCTGCATTTCCGCCAGCACGAATTCCGGCCGGACTCCGGTGGCGACGGCCAGCATCGCGGCGGGCTTGGCGTCGCGCTCGACATGGTGCTGGAGACGCAAAAGCCGGCCAAGGGCAACACCGCCGGCGACGGCGCACGCCATGGTCCCTGCGGCATGCTCGGCGGCAAGGACGGCGAGCCGCATCACTATCGCCTCTTGTCGGAAGGACGCGAGCCGCGCGTGCTGAAGACGAAAGAAGTCGGCATCGAGCTGCGTCCGGGCGACTGCCTCGAGATCCGGTCCTCCGGCGGCGGCGGCTGGGGTCCATCAGAGAAGCGCTCGGCGGAAGCGCGGGCGCGCGATCTTGCGCAAGGTTTGGTTTCGAAAGCGGTGTAGGCAGCGATGTACACGATTGGGGTTGACGTCGGCGGCACTTACACCGACCTGGTTGCAACGGATCAAACTGGGCGCACCGTGTTCGCGAAATCGCCGTCCACGCCGGCCGATCAGTCGATCGGCGTCATGGCGGGACTGGAAGAGCTGGCGCTCCGCCTCGGCGTGACACGCGCGGCGATGCTCGCCGCGACCGATCGCCTGGTGCACGGCACGACGGTCGCGACCAATGCGCTGCTCGAGCGCAAGGGCGCGAGGGTTGCGCTCTTGACCACCGAGGGACACCGCGATGTCGTCGAGATGCGCGAAGGGCTGAAGCCGGACCGCTACGATCTGCGCACGCCGCCACCCGAGCCGCTGGTGCCGCGCGAGCGCCGCTTTGGCGTGCGTGAGCGGCTGAAGGCCGACGGCAGCGCCGCGGTTGCGCTCGATGCCACAGCGCTCGGCGATGTCATCGCCGAGGTGAAACGCTCGGGTGCGAATTCGGTCGCGGTCTGCTTTCTGCACGCCTATCTCAACCCGGCGCATGAGCTCGCCGCCGTCGAGCAACTGGCGAAGGAGCTGCCCGACGTCAGCGTGTCGCGCTCGAGCGATGTGCTGCCGCAGATCAAGGAATATGAGCGCGTCTCGACCACCATCGTGAACGCCTATGTCGCGCCGACGGTGCGGCGCTATCTCACCAATCTGGAGCGCAGCCTCGCGGAAGCCGGCTTTGCAGGCTCGCTGTTCGTCGTGCTGTCGCATGGCGGCATGGCGCCGGTGGAGGAAGCCTCGCGGCTCGCCGCAGGCACCGTACTGTCGGGGCCGGCCGGCGGCATCTCCGGCAGCCGCCGCTGCGCGGATCTTCTCGGAATTCCCGATCTCGTGCCGTTCGACATGGGCGGCACCTCGACCGACATCTCACTGATCGCAGATGGCCAGGCCTCACTGTCGGCCGACGGCATGCTCGCGGGCCAGCGCATTGCGCTGCGCAGCCTCGATATCGCCAGCATCGCCGCCGGCGGCGGCTCGATTGCGAGCGTCGACGGCGGCCGCACGCTGCGGGTCGGGCCGGAGAGCGCGGGCTCGGTGCCGGGTCCGGCCTGCTACGGCAATGGCGGAACGGCCGCCACCGTCACCGACGCCAATGTCGTGCTCGGCTATCTCGATGCCGCGGCCTTCATGGGCGGCGCGCGGCCGCTCGATCGTGCAGCATCGGAAGCGGCGGTGGATCAGATCGCCGCAGCGCTCGAGCTGTCGCGGATCGAGGCCGCCGCCGGCATCTACAAGATGATCAATCTGAAGATGGCCGACGGCATCCGCCTGATGACGCTGCGCCGCGGCGTCGATCCCCGCAAATTCGCGTTGCTCAGCTTCGGCGGCGCCGCCGGCATGCACGCCGCCGAGGTCGCGCGCGAGCTCGAGATCAAGCGCATCATCGTGCCGACGGTCGCTTCTGTGCTTTCGGCCTGGGGCATGCTGACCAGCGATCTGCGTTACGAGGTCAGCCGCACCCATTACGGCACGGGCCGGATTTCCGCCGACGAGGTTCGCGCCTTGTTCGCCGCGCTGGAAGAGCAGGCGGCGGGGCGGCTGCGCGACTGGTTCAAGGGCGATATCGCCATCGAGCGCTCGGCCGAGATGCGCTACGGCGAGCAGGTGTTCGAGATCGACGTGCCGCTAGGCGAGCTCGATCTCGGTGCCGCCGACCTGGTGGCGCAGATCGAGGAACGCTTCCATCGCCGCCACGAAGAGCTCTACACCTATGCCTCGCGCGGGCAGGAGGTGGTGTTCGTCAACGCCCGCGTCGCCGCGGTCGGCAAGGTGGCGCGCGGCGGGAGTGATGCCGGAAAGGCTAGCTCGGCTGCGCCCTGCGCGCCGCGCGGCAAGCGGCAGGCCTGGTTCGGTGCCTGGCGCGAGGTGCCGGTCTACGCGCTCGACGATCTCAGGCCGGGCCAAGCGCTGGCCGGTCCCGCGATCATTGAGGCTGAAACTACCACCGTCCTGGTCGACAGCGGTGACCGCGTCGCCGTCAACCCGCTCGGCTGGCTCGACATAACATTGCGCTGAGGCCCGCCTCCGCCATCAACATTTCATTTTTCCGGCATTGGCTTGGGCGATAAACTCCGCTCGCTCGGGAGGAGCGCCGGCCAGCCGCCGGCGTTTGTGGCGATGTTGATGCAAACAAAAAGACAAACGGCGCTTTCGATATCTCTCGTCCTCGCAGCTGTCCTCGCGGCGGCGCCGTTGCGCGCGCAGCAGGCGCAGACGGCGGCCGGCAACGAGATCCGCATCGGCAACGTCATGCCCTATACCGGGCCGCTCGCGGCGTTCGCGACCATCGGGCGGGCGGAGGCAGCCTACTTCGACATGGTCAACGAGCATGGCGGCATCAACGGCCGCAAGGTCAGGTTCGTCTCGGTCGATGACAGCTCCAATCCGAAGATCGCGATGGAGCAGACCCGCGATCTCGTCGAGAAGCAGGACGTGCTGTTGATGTTCGGATCGTTCGGCACGCCGAGCAATCTCGCGGTCCGAAAGTACCTCAACGAGAACAAGGTGCCGCAGCTGTTCGTTGCTTCCGGCGACGAGGCGTGGGCGCATCCCGTGACCTTTCCCTGGACCATGGGCTGGCAGCCGACCTTCCGCGCCGAGGGGCGAATCTACGCCAACTATATCCAAGCAGCCTATCCCTCGCGCAAGATCGCGGTGCTCTGGCAGAACGACCAGTTCGGCCGCGACCTCTTCAAGGGATTGCAGGAAGGGCTCGGCGACACCGCCGGGATGATCGTAGCCGATCTCGCCTTCGACGCGTCGGAGACCGCGATCCAGAACCAGATCGGAATCCTGAAGAACTCCGGCGCCGACATTCTTGTGTTCGACGGCGCGCCGGCGATCGCGGCGCGCGCGATCCGCGTCGCTGCGGACCTCGACTGGCATCCGGTGTTCATCCTCGACAATGCGTCGGCCTCGATCGCCAGCGCGCTGCGGCCGGCAGGCCTGCAGAATTCGCTCGGCGTGATCTCGACCTCGTTCCTCAAGGATGCCGGGGATGCCTCCTGGAAGGACGATCCGCAGATCAAGGCGTGGCTCGCCTTCATGGACAAGTATTATCCCGACGGCGACAAGGACGACATCTACGCCGTGTTCGGCTACGCCGCCGCGGATACGCTGATGCAGGTGCTGCGCCAGTGCGGCGACGATCTGTCGCGCGAGAACATCATGCGGCAGGCCGCGTCGCTGAAGGACTACCAGAGCCCGATCGCGCTGCCCGGGATCGTGATCAACACCGGACCGAAGGACTTCCGCCCGATCAAGCAGATGCGGCTGGTGCAGTTCGATGGCAATGCCTGGCAGCCGATCGGCGACGTGATCGACAGCGCGTTCACGGCAGTGCGCGAGGATAATTGAGGGCGCTCTACTGGGTTATGCGTCGTCCCGGCGAAGGCCGGGACCCATTACCCCAACTCTCAGTTGTTTGTGCGTCGCTGGGGCAACAATCCTTTTCACACCACGCAGCGGTGGTTATGGGTCCCGGCCTTCGCCGGGACGACGATGGGTAAGGGCCGGCGCACAACCGCCTACTTCTTCAACCCGTAATTCAACAGCCCGCCCTTGTTCTTCGGCGGATGCGCGCGCAGGCCTTCCTCGTTCGGCTCGGTGCCCCAGCCCGGACGATCCGGGATCACGAGATGGCCGTCGACGAACTCGGGCAGGTGGGTGAACAGCTCGTGGTCCCAGGCCAGCCGATCGATGTCGGTCTCCATGATGCGCAGGTTCGGCACCGCGGCGCAGAAATGCGCGTTCATCATGGTGCAGAGGTGGCCGTAGAAATTATGCGGCGCGACGTTGACCTCGAAATGCTCGGCGGCGGCGGCGATCTTCATCGACTGCCAGACCCCGTTCCACGGCGTGTCGATGATCGCGACATCCATCGCCTGCTCGGTGAAATAGGGCAGGAATTCGCGCAGGCCCAGCAGCGTCTCGCAGGACGAGATCGGGTGCGGGCTCTGGCGGCGGATATAGCCGAGCGCCTGCGGATTGAAGGTGTCGATCTCGACCCAGAACATATCCATCTTCTCGATGGCGCGCAGGATTTTCAGATAGCCCTCGGTCTTGGCGTTGAAGTTGAGGTCGAGCAGGAGATCGACATCCGGCCCCGCGCCGTCGCGGATCGCCTCGAGGTGCATGCAGAGATTGCGCAGCACAGTGCGGTCGATATTGATCTCGGGCTGGAACGGCGAGCCGAAGCCGGGGCGCCAGCCCTGCGGCTTGCCGTCGGTATAGACGAAGATATTCGTCTTCATCGCCGTGAATTTCTTCTCGCGCACCTCGGCCCCGATCGCCTTGACGCCGTCGAGATCTGTGATTGCCGGCTTGTACCAGTCGGGATGATTGATGCGCCAGGTCGCACAATGCGACCAGTAGACCCGCACGCGGTCGCGGATCTTGCCGCCGAGCAGGTCGTAGCAGGGCACGCCGAGCGCCTTGGCCTTGACGTCGAGCAGCGCGTTCTCGATCGCCCCGAGCGCCAGCGCCACCACGCCGCCGGCGGCAGGGCGCGTCGCGGCGAACAGCTCGACATAGATCCGCTCGTGCTCGAACGCGTTCTTGCCGACCACCCGCGCCGACAGCCGCTCGATCGCCGCCGTCACGCCGGGCGCGCCGAAGCCCTCGTCATATTCGCTCCAGCCAACCAGCCCGTCCGTGGTCGTCACCTTGACGAAGTGATAATTCCGCCAGCCGGCATCACAGGCGAGCGTCTCGACGCTTTTGATTGTGGTGGATTTGCTCATGGTTTCCCGCCCGGCTGTTTGTTGGTGTTGAGGACGTTCAACAACGGATCGGCGAAGACGTCAATTCGCGCCAGGGCAAGGCGACAATGCGCGCAGGTTGGTGCTGCGGCACCGTATCGCTGTGCACGCTGGTACTCGATCCGTCATCCTGAGGAGCGCGGAACGCGCGTCTCGAAGGATGAACGGCCCCGCTCGTGGCCGTCGACCCTTCGAGACGCCGCTTCGCGGCTCCTCAGGATGACGGGGAGAGGCTGGTGACAGGCCGGAACAGCGTCGGGCGCTGGCGTTCGAAGGTCTTGCGGCCGCGCCTGAAGCCCATCAGTACGTCGGGCAGTTCGGCGATCGCGTTGGTTCCGCTGTCGGTGTCGAGCACGACGATGTCGGCGGGGTTGCCGACCGCAATGCCGTAATCCTTCAGGTTCATCAGCCGTGCCGGCAGGTCGGTGACGAGATCGAGGCAGGCGTCGAACTCGCCGATCCCGGCATGCGCCGCATTGGCATAGAGATTGGCCATCCGCAGCAGCGACGCATCGCCGAACGGCGTGAAGGGATTTTGCACATTGTTGGTCGCGACCGAGCACAGCACCCCGTCCGCGACGAGCCGATGCGCGGCGGTCAGCCCGCGCGGCGCGTTATGGGTGGCGTCGCGCCCCATCAGATAGAGATCGGTCGCCGGCAGCACGGTGACCGCGACACCGGCCTCGGAGAGGCGCGTGCTCGCCGCCTTCAGCCGATCAGGCGGCAGCGCGGAGAGTTTGGTCGCGTGTCCGATCGCGACGCGCCCGTGATAGTTGCGCCGTTCGGTCTGCCGGCAGACCTCCTCCATGTGCCACCAGGAGGGATCGAGGTCGAAATCGAGATGGAGGTCGACATCGACGTCGAACTCCTGCGCGAGGTCGAAGATGCGCGTGATATGCGCGTTCGGATCGCTGTCGACATAGGGGCAGCCGCCGACCGCCTCGGCACCGTCGTTGAGCGCCGCGACCAGCAACTCGTCGGCGCCGGGGTCGTTGGTCAAGCCCTCCTGCGGAAAGACACAAAGCGAGAGGTCGAGCGCCCAGGCATAGTCGCGCTTCAAGGCCTTGACCGCCTCGAAACCGCGCAGCCCGATCCGCGGGTCGATCTCGACATGCGTCCGCATCCGCGTCGTGCCGGCCGTGATCGCGCGCTCGATCACTTTTGAGCCGCGCGCATAGACATCCTCGACCGTGAAGTCGCGCTTCATCGCCGACACCGCGCGGATCGCCTCGTCGAGGCTGGCGTGATCGTGGCCGCATCGGCCGAGCAGGCAGGCCTTGTCGAGATGGATATGGGTGTCGACGAAGCCGGGCAACGCCAGCCGTCCGTTGAGGTCGATTTCGACCGCCTCGCACACGAGGCACGGCGCGATCGCGGCGATCCTGCCGCCGGCGATGCCGATATCGACCGCTGACGCGGAGCTGCGCGTCACGGCATTGCGGAAGACCAGGTCGAAGGCAGGTTTTGCGATCATCGGCGAGGAAACATCAAGTTGGGTGCAGCCTAGCGGATGGGCAGGGAATCGACAGCACCAGATTGTGTGCAGTTTTATAGTTCGATTGTCTAAAAAATATGCATACACTTTGGCGGCCAGATTGTAGAGTCCTGATCATCCCCGGAGGCCCCCATGTCCGCACCCGCCAAAGCCGATGTCCGCCCGATGTCCGATGCCGAGATCGTCGAGGCCTATCTGACGGCGTCGATGATCCCCGATCCGGATGCGGCCGCGGCCTATATGAAGCCGGGCACGGTGATCACCTTCACCGGCGGGCGCGAATTCGACCATCCGCGCGGGCCGACCGCCTTCAACGCGAAGCGCTACCGCTGGGTGAAGAAGAGAATGGATCGCTTCGATGTCTGCCCTGGCACGGACGAGACCGTCGTCTACAGCGTCGGCACGCTCTTCGGCGAATGGAGCGACGGCACGCCGTTCGAAGGCAACCGCTATGTCGACCGCTTCGTCGTGCGGGGCGGGCAGATCGTCAAGATGGACGTCTGGAACGACAGCGCCGAGCGGATTTTGGTGCAGCGGGGAATCGAGGCGTAGGGGAAGCAACCTTGTATCCCCGTCATCCTGAGGAGCGCGTAGCGCGTCTCGAAGGATGCACGGCCCGACCGGTGGCCGTCGATCCTTCGAGACGGCCGCGTTGCGGCCTCCTCAGGATGACGGTGATGGAGCGTCAGCGCCGCGCCGCCTTCGGCAGCTTCACCACCTTTTCGCCGCTCGCCTCGTCGGCATAGGGCGCCAGAATATCCAGCAGATCGCGCCCGCGCTGCGGGCTTGGCGCGACCAGCGCGCGGGTCGCCACGGAGTCCAGATGGCTGTGCATCAGCCCCATCACCTTGTCGACGTCGCCTTTCGCCAGCGCGGCGATGATCGCGCGGTGCTCGTTGATCGCGCATTCCGACGAATGCGGCCGGCTGTAGAGCGACAGCGTCAGGCAGCAGCGGTACGCGACCTCGCTGACATAGCGCACCAGGATCGGGCTGTTCGTCATATGAGCAAGCAGGATGTGGAATTCGGTGGCGAGCCGGATCGACACCGCGTCGGTGCCGTCGCGGGCCCGATCCTCGGCGTCGACATGGGCGGTGAGCTCGGCGATCTGCGCCTTGGTCAGCTTGCCCGCGAGCTGCCGCACCACCAGCCGCTCGAGCTCGATGCGAATATCGAAAGCATCGCGCGCCTCCTGCCAGCTCGGCGTCGCCACCACGGCGATGCGGTTGCGGCGCAGCTCGACCAGGCCTTCCGCCGCCAATTGCCCGAGCGCATGCCGTGCGATGGTGCGGCTGACGCCGAAGCGCTCGCCGAGCGAATCCTCGGGCAGCTTGGCGCCGGGCTCCAGCGCCTGCTCGATGATCGCGCGCCGCAGCGCGCGGCAGATCACGCTGACCTTGTCTGACGATTCAGCCGTCTTGCTGCTGTCGGCGCGCCCTGCCATTGCCGCGAATCCCTCTCGAAGGTGCTTCGAACGCCTCTTTATCATACCGCCAAAGCAATCGGGCGCTCGAATTGCATGCAGTTTGAGCCGCGGATTGCCCAAAAGGAATCCGGCCTTTGAGGCGCGGAACGCGCGATCTCCTTGATTTTCAACGCTACGGCCGCTGGCATCCGGCTTGCATGCACTTTGCTCGTGATGCGCATGCAACCAAACTCCGAATTCGCCGGCGAGCCGATGGCCGCCGGATCCGCGCCGACCGCGATCGAGCTGTCGGACGCCTCCGTGACCTTCGGCCGCGGCGCCCGCGCCGTGCCGGCACTGTCGACAACCACGCTGCGGATCGCCGACGGCGAGTTCGTCGCACTGGTCGGCCCGTCCGGCTGCGGCAAGTCCACCATCCTGCGGTTGGTGTCGGGCCTGGCGCGGCCGACCACCGGCGTCGTCATCGTCGGCGGCCGTGAGGTCGCGGCGCGCGCGACGCGGGTCGGCATGGCGTTCCAGAACCCGACCATGCTGCCGTGGATGACGATCGAAAAGAACATCATGCTGCCGCTGAAGATCGTCGAGCCGTTCCGATCGCAGTTCCGCAAGCTGCGCAAGACCGAATTCCGCGACAAGGCCAACACGCTGCTCGAGCAGGTCGGGCTCAAGGGCTTTGGCGGCCGCTATCCCTGGCAGCTCTCCGGCGGCATGCTCCAGCGCGCCAATCTGTGCCGCGCGCTGATCCACGAGCCGCGCATGCTGCTGCTCGACGAGCCGTTCGGCGCGCTCGACCAGTTCACCCGCGAGGAGCTGTGGGGAATCCTTCAGCAGCTCTGGATGACCCACAGGCCGACCGTGCTGCTGGTCACCCATGATCTGCGCGAGGCCGGCTTCCTCGCCAGCCGCATCTGCGTGATGAGCGCGCGGCCCGGCCGCATCCTCGACGACTCCAGGGTCGATTTCGCCCGTCCGCGTACCGTGGCGATGACCTTCGAGCCGGATTTCGTCGCGCTCAACCAGAAGCTCCGCGCCTTCATCGTCGATGCGCGCACCGCCGCGCGAGAGGGAGCCTGACCATGTCCGTGTCAGACATCAGGCAGAAGGCCTGGTCCGTCGCCCTGATCGTGCTGTTCTTCGTCGCCTGGGAGCTGTTCTGCCTGATGACGGGGATGTCGGACCTCGTGTTGCCGCGGCCGTCGCAGATTTTCGTCACGCTGTTCGAGAAATTCCCGATCCTGTGGCCGCACATCGTGCAGACCCTGGTCACCACCATGATCGGCTTCGTGCTCGGCGTGGCGCTCGGCGTCGCGCTCGGTGCCGTGATCGGGGTGTCAAAAACCGCCTACGACACCTGTTATCCGCTGCTGGTCGGCTTCTCGTCGATCCCGAAGGTCGCCGTGGTGCCGATCTTCGTGCTGTGGTTCGGCTCCGGCACCGTGCCGGCGGTGTTGACCTCGCTGTCGATCTGCTTCTTCCCGATCGTCGTCAACATCGCCACCGGCCTTGCCACCACCGAGCCCGAGCTCGAGGACGTGCTGAAGGCGCTCGGCGCCAGCAAGTTCGACATCCTGTGGAATGTCGGCCTGCCCAGGACGATGCCGTTCTTCTTCGCCTCGCTGAAGGTCGCGGTTTCCTACGCCTTCGTCGGCGCGGTGCTGTCGGAGACCGTCGCCTCGAACCGCGGCATCGGCAACGTCATGATGACCGCGTCCTCCAATTTCAACGTGCCGCTGGTGTTCGCCGGGCTGTTCGTGCTCGCCGGTCTCGGCGTCGCGCTCTACGTCCTGTTCTCGCTGATCGAGGGCCAGGTCACCGGCTGGGCGACGCGCAAGGACAATGTCATCGCCACTTGAGACACTTCGTCGACCGTCAAGCAATGAAGCTTAAGGAGATCTCGATGCTGAGAAAAGTAAGCGCCGCGCTGTTGGGATTGGCCCTGATCGCCGGTCCCGCGCGCGCCGAGGACACCACCATCAAGTTCACGCTGGGTTGGAAGACGCAAGGCTCGGACGCCGCGTTTTTCTACGCCAAGGACAACGGCTACTTCAAGGAAGAGGGCCTCAACGTCGTGATCGACCAGGGCGAGGGCTCCGGCGCGACCGTGACGCGCATCATGTCGGGCGCCTACGACGCCGGCTTCGGCGACGTCAACGCGATCATCCAGAACGCCGCGACTAAGCCGCAGGATGCGCCCGTCATGGTCTACATGATGTGGAACCAGCCGCCATTCGCGATCGTCGCCAAGAACTCGAGCGGCATCAAGACGATCAAGGATTTCGAGGGCCACACGCTCGGCGGCGCGCAGGGCACGCCGACCACGCGGCTGTTGCCGGTGTTCGTGCACAAGAACGGGCTCGATGGCGAGAAGATCAAGGTCTCCAACATGGCGCCGAACCTGCAGGAGCCGATGCTGATCAAGGGCGACATCGACGCCGCGCTGGTGTTCAACATCACGAGCTATTTCAACCTGGTGCTGAACCGCCAGGACCCGGATAAGGACTTCAAATGGTTCTCGTTCGGCGATTACGGGCTCGACCTCTATTCCAACGGCGTGATGGTCTCGCGCAAGCTGATCGCGTCGAACCCGAAGGCGGTGGCCGGCCTCGTCCGCGCCATCAACAAGGGTGCGATCGCGGTCGCCAAGGATCAGAACGCGGCCATGAAGGCGGCGCTGAACTATGACAATCTGATCAACGTCGATGTCGAGAAGCGCCGGCTGCAATATTCCTTCGAGAAGCTGATCGTCTCGCCGGAGATGAAGGACATCGGCATCGGCGACGTCAAGGACGACCGCATGGCCCGCGCCATCGGCTTCATCGTCGAAGGCTACCAGCTCGCCCGCACGCCGGCCCCGGCCGAAGTGTTTTCGCGCGAATTCCTGCCGCCGCGCGCGGAGCGGGAATTGGTGTATACGGCGAATTGATTGAGCGAGGCCGAACTCCGGCCGCATCAGCGGTTTTCCCCCTCTCCCGGTGGAGGTTCTCTCCGCGAGTCGTGTTGTGGTGACAGCCCCCACCCGGATCGCATCTCCGATGCGATCCGACCTCCCCCGCGAGCGGGAGAGGTGAAGTTACGCAAGCGGAGATGACAGGCGATGATGACCAACGTCACGGCGACCCGTCTGTTCTGCGGTCCTGACCGCGACATCCGCAACGACGTCGTGCTGCATCACGATGGCGGCGTCATCACCGATATCTCCGAAGCCACGGCCCCGCAGACAGGCCGGCGCTCTTTCATCCTTCCCGCCTTCGTCAACGCCCACGACCATGCCCGTCCGCGGGCCTCGAGCTTCGGCGCGGTCGGCATGCCCCTGGAGAGCTGGATCCTGCGCACGGTGGTCGGCACGCCGGTCGATCCGTATCTCACCGCGGCCTCGGCGTTTGCCCGCGCAGCGCAGGCCGGCTGCGCTGCGATGATGGTGCACTACACAACGCCGAGCGGCACCATGCCGCTGGTCGAGGAAGCCAGGGCGATCGCGCGCGCCGCCGCCGATGTCGGCATCCGCATCGCCTTTGCCATCGCGGTGCGCGACCAGAACCCGATCGTCTATGGCGACAGCGAACCGGTGCTGTCAGACCTTCCGGCCGACGACCGCAAGATGATCGAACAGCTGTTCGTGCGCGCCCCGATGTCGCCAAAAGCGCATATCGAGCTGACCGACGCCATCGCGGCAGCGATCGGCGGGCCGAAGGTCGATGTGCAGCTTGGGCCGGCCGGGGTGCAGTGGTGCTCGAAGCCGCTGCTGGAGGCAGTCGCGGAGAACTCTGCGCAGACCGGCCGCCGCATTCACATGCATTTGCTCGAGACGATCTACCAGCGCGCCTGGGCCGACCGGCATTTTCCAGGCGGCATCGTCCGCTATCTCCGCGACATCGGCTTCCTCTCGGAGCGGCTGACGCTCGCGCATTGCATCCACGCTCGGCCCGACGAGCTCGAGATGATCGCGGCGTCGGGCGCGCGCATCGTCACCAATTTTTCCTCCAACCTGCATCTGCGCTCAGGACACGCACCAATCGCGGCGGCGCATAGCTGCGGCTGCGGGATTGCTGTCGGCGTCGATGGCCTGGCGCTCGACGAGGATGACGACGTGCTGCGCGAGATGCGGCTGGTGCAGATGATGCATGGCGGCCTCGGGTTCAAGCGTACATGGACTGCTCAGGAATTCTTCACGCTCGCCATCCGCAACGGCCGCCGCGCCACCGGCGCGCCGGGCACCGGCGAGCTCGCGGTCGGTGGGCCGGCTGATTTCGTCGGCATCGATCTCGACCGCCTCGAGCGCGATCAGCTTCTTGATGCGGATCCGCTCGACCTCTTGTTTGCACGCGGCAATGCGTCGCTGATCTCCGAGCTTGTGGTCGATGGTCGCACCGTCGCCAAGGCCGGCCGGTGCCTCGGTGTTGATCTTCCCGCCATTGAGAAGGAACTGCGCGGCATCACCCGCGCGAGCGCGGCCACATACGCGCATGTCTTGCGCGCATGGCCGCGATTGTCGAACTCAGTGCAACACTGGTTCGAAGCGCAGCTCACCTGCAATTAGCTGCACAATCTTCGCTTCGCGCTGAGCAGCAGCTTCGGTCAGATGCTCGCTAATTCCGTCAAGCGGAAGAAAATTCCACTTGCATCACACTCGTCGCGCGGCTTCAAGTTCACCCAACAAGAAACTGAATCAGCCGCTGTCACCGGCTGGTCATTTTGTCGCGAGGAAGCGTGATGGGCGCGTTGTCGCATCTGCGGATTGTCGAGATCGGAAGTGCTGCGGCGACGAGCTATTGCGCGCGGCTGTTTGCCGATTTCGGCGCCGATGTTCAGAAGGTCGAGCCGCCGCACGGCGATCCGCTTCGCCGCACCGCGCCGCTGACGCCCAAAGGGCAGAGCGCGTGGTTTGCGTTTCTCAACTTCAACAAGTCGAGTGTCGTGCTCGACACGGGCGATGCGGGCGCGGCATCCCGCTTGCGGGAGCTGATCATCGGCTGCGACATCCTGCTCGACGGGCGCGGCATTGCTGCGGCGGATTGTCCCGACATCGATCTCGACGCGATCAAGCGGGATAATCCCGGCCTCATTCATGTCGACCTCGCCTGGTTCGGCGATCGCGGTCCCTACGCCAATTTCGCGGCGACGGACTCCACGATCCGCGCGCTGACCGGATTGGTGAAGCTGGTCGGTCCGGAGCAGGGGCCGCCGATGCATGCGCCGGATTTCCAGATCGGCATTCTGGGCGGGCTGTGGGGTTTCATCGCCGCCGCATCGTCGGTTCTCGGGCGCATGCAGAACGGGCGCGGGCGCGAAAACCATCTCAGCCTGTTCGAGGCCTCTATCGCCGTCACCGAATACATCATGTTCGAGGCGTTCCAGCGCGGCGACATCATGCGGCGGATCGGCGTCAACCGGTTCTGGCCGACCTTTCCGGTCGGCATCTACGAGACGAAGCAAGGCTGGCTTGGCGTCACCACGGTGACGCCGGCGCAATGGCGCGCGTTCTGCGAGATGCTGGGGCTCAACGAACTGCGCGACGATCCGACGCTGGTCATGGGTGTCGACCGGCTGCGCCATGTCGCCGAGATCGAAGGCAGGATATTGCCGAAGCTGAGGCAGCGCACCGCGCTGGAGTGGTTCGCCGAAGGGCTCAAGCGCAGGATTCCGATCGTGCCGGTGCCGGAGGTGGCGGATCTCATCGCCGATGAGGAGAAGCGTGCGCGTGGCGCCATCGTCCCGATCACCATCGGTGACGAGACCGGCTTTTCCGCCGGCACGATGCAGCGGCTGACCGCAACGCCGCCGCTGCGCGGCGGCCGGGTGCCTGATCTCGGCGAGCAGCAGGCGAGGCGCGAGGCTGCGCCGCGCGTGCCGGTGCCCAGGCCCGCTGCAACCGATCGCTTGCCGCTCGAGGGCATCCGCGTCGTCGACTTTTCGATGGGCTGGGCCGGGCCGATCTGCACCCGCACGCTCGCCGATCTCGGTGCCGATGTCATCAAGATCGAGGCGACGCAATATCCGGACTGGTGGCGCGGCGTCGACCGCCGTCCGGCCTATGTGCTGGAGCAGATGTACGAGAAGTCGGTGCGCTACTGCATCATGAACCGCAACAAGCGCGGCATCACGCTCGATCTGACCCGGCCGAGGGGGCTTGAATTGGCGAAGCGCCTGCTCGCCGATGCCGACCTCGTGGTCGACAATTATTCGGTCGAGGTGCTGCCCAAGCTCGGCCTCGGCTATGACGTGCTGAGCAAGATCAATCCCAAGCTGGTGATGATGTCGATGTCGGCGTTCGGCGCCGGCAGCGTGCATCGCGACTGCCGCGCCTATGGCTCGACCCTGGAGCAGGGCTCCGGCCTGCCCAGCGTGGTCGGCGATCCCGATGGTCCGCCCGTCATGAGCCATACCGCGTTCGGCGACGCCGTCGGCGGGCTCAACGGCGCCGCCGCGGTGCTGACCGCGCTGATCCACGCCAAACTGACGGGGCAGGGGCAGTTCATCGATCTGGCGCAGATCGAATGCATGATGCCGTTCGCCGCGCCCTGGATCGTCGCGCATTCGACCAGTGGCAAGCCGCCGACTAAATACGGCAACCGCCATCCGGATTCCGTGCCGCATGGCTGCTTTCGCTGCGCCGGAGAAGACAACTGGATCGTCGTCGCGGTGTCCGACGACGCGATGTGGCCAAAGCTCGCGCGGCTGCTCGGCCGCGAGGACTGGGCGGCGGACGAGACGCTCAAGACAGCCACGGGCCGCCGCGCCATCGAGGCCGAGATCGAGGCTGCGATCACGGCCTGGACCGCGGCGCGCGATGCCGATGCGGCGATGGCCGCGCTGCAATCCGCCGGCGTTGCCTCCGGCGTCGCCCGGCTGCCGATCGATCTCCTGGAGGATCCGCAGCTCCACGCCCGCGGCTTCATCCAGCAGGTCGACCGTGCGTTCATCGGACGACATCCGCAGCCGTCGATGCCGTTTCGCGAGGGCGATGCGCCATTTGCCATTCGTTCAGTGCCGCCGACGCTCGGCGAGCATAACCGCGAGATTCTTGGCGGCATGCTCGGGCTCTCCGACGCCGAGCTCGACGAGCTCACCCGCGAGGGCATCATCGGCACCGAGATGCTGATGGAGGAGCAGCTGGTGAAAGAGAAGAAGCGGGCGGCGGGCTGATGGAGGCAGGTCAGCCGGCACAGCGCAGGGCGGAGGGCGCGCGCGAGGCCGCGCGGCCGCTGCTGTCCGTGCGCGGGCTCGGCATCCGCTTCAAGACCGCGCAGGGCGTCTGGCAGGCGACGCGCCGCATCGACTTCGACATCGCGCCCGGCGAGCGCGTCGGCATCGTCGGCGAGAGCGGCTGCGGCAAGACCATCACCGGCCTGTCGATCCTGCGGCTGTTGCCGGGCAATTTTGCCGGCCTTGACGGCAAGATCCTGTTCGACGGCGTCGATCTCGCCTCCTGCAGCGCGCGGCAGATGCGCGCGATCCGGGGCAAGCGCATCGCGATGATCTTCCAGGAGCCGATGAGCGCGCTCGACCCGGTGTTCACCGTCGGCCACCAGATCGCCGAGACGCTGCGCGTCCACACCGACGTTTCCCATGAGGAGGCGCGCGCCAAAACGCTGGAGATGCTCCGCCGCGTCGGCATCGCCTCGCCCGAGCGGCGGATCGACGACTATCCGCACCAGCTGTCCGGCGGCATGCGCCAGCGCGTGATGATCGCGGCGAGTTTGATTTGCGGGCCACAGCTTCTGATCGCCGACGAGCCGACCACCGCGCTCGACGTCACCGTGCAGGCGCAGATCCTCGAGCTGCTGCGCGACATCAGCGAGACTTCGAAGACTGCGCTGATGCTGATCACCCACGATCTCGGCGTCGTCGCCGAGACCTGCACGCGGATGATCACGATGTATGCCGGCGAGGTGATCGAGGACGCCACTGTCGACGAAGCGCTGGTGCGGCCGCTGCATCCCTATACGTCGGGACTCTTACGCTCGCTGCCGCATTTGAGCCCGCGCCACGGCCGGCTGCCGTCGATCCCGGGCCGGGTGCCGTCGATCGCCGAGATGCCGAACGGCTGCCGCTTCCGCGCCCGCTGCGCGCATGCGGTGAGGGGTTGCGAGGCCGAGCAGAAGCTGCAGGACGCCGGCGGCGGCAGAAGAGTGCGCTGCTGGCGCTTTGCCGAGCTGAATCTGCCGGGCGCGCTGCATCCGCCCGGCGCGCCGGCTGCTGCGAAGGTCGCGACGCAATGACCACAGCCGATGCCGAGCCCCGCCGCGATGCCATCGTCTCGGTGCGCGACCTTCAGGTCCGCTTCCAGACCTCGGACCGCCGCGCCACCGTGAAGGCGGTCGACGGCGTTAATTTCGACGTCCGCCGCGGCGAGACCTTCGGCATCATCGGGGAGTCCGGATCGGGCAAGACCACGATCGGCCGCGCGCTGGTGTTCCTGCTCAATCCCAGCGCCGGCGCCATCCTGCATGACGGCATCGATCCAACGGCACTGCCACGGCGGGAGTTTCAAAACCATCGCCGCAACTACCAGATCATCTTCCAGGACCCGAACGCTGCGCTTAATCCGCGCATGACGATTCTGGCCTCGGTGCTGGAGCCGCTGGAGCTCGCACGCGTCGGCAATAGCGCCGAGCGTGAGCGGCCGGCGCGGGAAGCGCTGGAGCGCGTCGGCCTGCCGCAGGAGTACGGCGCGCGCTACCCACATCAGCTGTCCGGCGGCCAGAAGCAGCGCGTCGTGATCGCCCGCGCGCTGACGCTCAAACCCAAACTGATCGTCTGCGACGAGGTGGTGGCCGCGCTCGACATGTCGATCCGCGGTGACGTGCTCAATTTGTTTGCCGATCTGCAGCGCGACCTCGGCCTGACCTATGTCTTCATCACCCACGATCTCGCGGTGGTTTCGCATATCAGCGAGCGCGTCGCGGTGATGTATCTCGGCCAGTTCGTCGAGCTCGGGCCGACCGAGGAGGTCGCCGAGCGGCCGCTGCATCCCTACACGATCGCGCTGCTGTCGGCCGAGCCGCGGCCGTTACCGTCCACGATGCGGCAGGAGAGCCGCATCGTCTTGCAGGGCGAGGTGCCGAGCCCGATCGATCCGCCTTCGGGCTGCCGCTTCCGCACCCGCTGCCCGCACGCGCAGCCGCTCTGCACCGACCGCGTGCCGGAGTGGCGCGAGCTGAAGCCCGATCACTGGGTGGCCTGCCATTTCGCCGACCGCCCGAATTTTTCGCCGAGTTAGCGCGCGATGAGATCAGTTCGAATAGCGACCCCGAAGGAACTGCACTCCCTCTCCCGCTTGCGGGGGAGGGCTGGGG